>JAZNQJ010000164.1:0-13793 GCA_045590115.1 Alistipes sp.
CCTACCCAATAGTGGATATCGCTACGACCCTCATCTGTTGTCTGAGCAGCAAGAGCCTCCTCGTAGATCTCAATCATCTTGTCGAAGTTCTTCTTGCCATAGTATGCCTGCATGATAACCTTCTGAGCCATAGCTGCATCAGGAAGCTGCTCTGCCATGGCGATGATGCCGTCGTAGTCCTTAGCCATCTGGAGCTTAGCCACCTCATTGTTGGTGTACATATCCATCTTCTCGTTAGCTGCAGCGATAGCCTCCTCGAACTTATCAGGGTTGAGCTTAGCGATCTCAGAGCAAACCTTCATACCATCCTGGTACATATCGCTCTTGAAGTAGCTCTCTGCGAGGTTCAAAGCCATAGATGTGTTGCGCTTGTCAGCAGCATAACCCTTTGAGAATACCTCGATAGCTGTAGCGTAGTCGCCTGAGTTGAAAGCAGTTGCGCCCTTAGCCTCGTAGCACTTACCGATGAACGAACGATTCTTGTTTGCGTTTGCGATATCATCGTAAAGCTCAGCAGCATCAGCAGCCTGAGTGAAGTAACCTACAGCAGTGTCGAAGTCCTTGGCGTTGAAAGCCTTACCTCCAAGCATATTGTAGCAAGTAACGATATACTTCTTAGCACCAGCAAAAGCCTTCTCAGCATTTGCATCAGGCTCCTCAAGGTCATAGTAAGCATCAATAACAGAGTTAAACTGCTCAAGTGCCTCAGTGAGGTTACCACCCTTAGCATTAGCCAAACCCTGCTGGAATGTTGCCACGATGTCAGTCTGGGCGAAAAGTGAAGTTGCACCAACGAGTGCTACAACAGTCAAAAATAGTTTTCTCATAGTAATTTTAGTATTGTTTAGTTTCAGTATTTTTCTACTACCACTCGGCAACTTAGGCCAAAGCTAACTGCAAATTTACAACTATTTTTCGTTAATCATACAATTTTAGTCACTTATTTGCGCAAATCGGCAAAAAAACGTTGCATAATAGCCTCACACTCCTCACTCAACACTCCCGATGTGACCTTTGTCTTGGGGTGCATGATACGCTCCGAGTAGGTGGTGTAACCACGCTTAGGGTCGGGAGTACCATATACCACACGCCCAATCTGACTCCACGCCAAAGCGCCACCACACATCACACATGGCTCTACGGTAACATAGAGCGTGCAGTTGGTAAGATACTTGCCTCCGAGTGTCGACATCGCCGCCGTAATAGCTTGCATCTCAGCGTGTGCCGTAGCATCCGAGAGTGTCTCGACAAGGTTATGACCACGTCCGATAATCCTATCGCCTGCAACAACCACAGCACCGATAGGCACCTCCCGTTTAGCTAACGCACGCTCAGCCTCATTTAGTGCCATGCGCATATATTTTTCATCCTGCTCTGCAGAAAGCTTAATTTTTTCGGCCATAACTTTTAAAAGTTAGTTGAAAATTATTACCTTTGTGGGTTACAAAGTTACAAAAAAAGCTGAATACACGAAATTAAACAACAATATACTATGTACAGAACGCATAATTGCGGTGAACTCCGCATTGAGAATGTAGGCCAGGAGGTAGTCCTCGCAGGTTGGGTACAGAAGGTACGTAACCTCGGTGCTATGGCCTTCATCGACCTTCGTGACCGCTATGGCATCACACAGATTACTGTCGAAGAACACTCTTCAGAGACTGTTAAGGCCGTTGCTGCAGAGGTAGGTCGTGAGTTTGTCCTCCAGGTTAAGGGTAAGGTTATCGAGCGCTCGTCGAAGAACTCAAAAATCGCTACCGGCGACATCGAGATTTCGGCTACTGAGCTTAAGATTCTAAATCGCGCCGTAACACCTCCATTTACCATCGAGGAGGAGTCTGACGGAGGCGATGACCTACGCATGAAGTATCGCTACCTCGACCTTCGCCGTCCACCACTACAGCGAGCTATGATTCTGCGTCACCGCATGGCACAGGCCGTACGTCAGTTCCTCGACAAGGAGGGCTTCCTCGAGATTGAGACCCCATACCTTATCAAGTCTACACCCGAGGGCGCACGTGACTTTATCGTGCCTTCACGCATGAACCCTAACCAATTCTACGCCCTGCCACAGTCGCCACAGACACTCAAGCAGCTGCTTATGGTTGCAGGCTACGACCGCTACTTCCAGATTGTGCGTTGCTTCCGCGATGAGGACCTTCGTGCCGACCGTCAGCCAGAGTTCACACAGATCGACTGCGAGATGTCGTTCGTGGAGCAGGAGGACGTACTCGAGATCTTCGAGCGTTGGGCTCGCTACATGTTCAAGGAGGTCATGGACATCGAGTTCTCGGAGCCTTTCAAGCGTATGCCATGGATCGAGGCTATGGAGAAGTATGGCTCAGATAAGCCCGACTTGCGCTTCGGCATGACATTTAGCGATATCACCGACTTGGCTCATGGCCACGATTTTGTCGTGTTCGACTCTGCGGAGTATGTCGTAGGCTTCGCCGCTGAGGGCTGCGCATCGTATACCCGCAAGCAGATTGACGAGCTTACCGAGTTTGTAAAGCGTCCTCAGGTAGGTGCTAAGGGCCTTGTATGGATTCGTGTTGATGAGGCTGGCAATGTTAAGTCATCTATCGACAAGTTCTTCTCAGCCGACGATCTTAAGGCTATTGCTGAGCGCACCGGTGCAAAGCGTGGCGACATGATCTTCATCCTCTGCGGTGAGAAGTTCAAGACCCTCACACAGCTCTGTACCCTACGTCTTGAGGTTGCCGAGCGTCTCGGCTTGCGTGATCCTAAGAAGTTTGCACCATTGTGGGTTGTCGACTTCCCAATGTTTGAGTGGGACGAGGAGACACAGCGTTTCTACGCTATGCACCACCCATTTACCTCGCCAAAGCCAGAGGATGCAAAGTATTTCGACACAGGCGAGCTTGGCAAGATGCGTGCTAACGCCTACGACTTCGTATGTAACGGCACCGAGATTGGCGGTGGCTCTATCCGTATCCACGACGCAGAGCTTCAGGCTAAGGTGTTCAACGCCCTTGGCTTTACCCCTGAGGCTGCTGAGGAGCAGTTTGGCTTCTTGATGAACGCCTTTAAGTATGGCGCACCTCCACATGGTGGCTTGGCCTTCGGCTTCGACCGCCTCTGCTCGTTGTTTGGCGGCTCAGACTCTATTCGTGACTACATCGCCTTCCCAAAGAACAATGCCGGTCGTGATGTTATGCTCGATGGTCCATCGCCTGTTGCTCAGGCACAGCTCGACGAGCTATTCCTCTCGCTCGTTAAGCCTGAGTAGGACAAAACCATAAAACGAAAAGGAGGTGACTAAAAAGTTAATTAGCCACCTCCGTTTTGTTATCAGGTTTAATAAAAAGATGTAGTTTTAGGCCTGCGAAGCCCGAAAAAGCGGAGTTTACTAAGCGTAAATGAGCATTTTGAGGGCGAGCATAACGACAAAATACACTTTTTATTCAGCCTGTTTTTATTTGTCATACCATGTTTTATCCCTTCAACCAGGTGTGCTTAGCCACGCTGTAGATAGGTACAAGTGGCAGTATGAGGGGGCGGCGTTTGATATAGGCCTGGAACTCAGGGTCTGCGCCGTAGACCTCCTGCTGGCGAAGCTCAAGGCGGCGGGCACCACTAAACATAACATAGACAATTCCCGCATAGCCTAACGAGGCGATGAGCCATTGGCTCCATGTGCAGCAAGCACCCACACAAATGATAAAGCTTCCTGCCCACATAAGCACCTCGCCGAAGTAGTTAGGGCAACGCACAATACGATAGAGTCCCGTACTCACAAAGCGGTTAGGATCACGACGCTTGGCTGCGCTCTTCTGAGCATCGGCAACCATCTCAATAATAACACCCAATGCTGCAACGATAGCACCAGCCCATGCCCACGCCTCGCTGACATCAGCACCACCACGCAAGTTGAATAGGTAGAAGGTAGCGGGACTCATCTGACCGATATAGAGCAACGCACACGATATCCATATCATAAACATGGCAAATAGTGGCTTGCGCTTGGTGTTGTCGGGCTGATAGAGTATCTTCTTATACGATGCCGACCTACGCTCACGCAGCAACAAGTAGCCCGCAAGACGTATACCATATATAAATAATACGCCACAAAGCAGGGCTATAGGCAGCGTCAGCACATCGTGGAACATTACCGCTGTAGCAACTGCGAGTGCCGAGATAGCCAGACCATAGCCAATGCTGAAGAAGTAGATGAAGTAGATCCACCCTACTGCCGAGATTAGGAATGATATTCCCAAGAGTAACCATAGATAGCTCATAGTAGTACAATTTGTGTTTACGATGTCAAATATACTAAATTTTGTGCCTCGTTAGAACATGTGCGCACAAAAATAAAATATTTTTGATTGTTTCAATCACATAATTTTTGCACCTATCTGTCGGGAACACAGCATATTAGGTTGTTGACACAAATGAAAGATGAAAAAATATTTTAAATTTTATTTGGTGGATTAAAAAAGTTGTACTACTTTTGTGCCCGGAGAGGTGGCAGAGTGGTCGATTGCGGCGGTCTTGAAAACCGTTGAGCTGCGAGGCTCCGGGGGTTCGAATCCCTCCCTCTCCGCTGATTTTAATGCAGAGCAGATGACTTTTCAGTCATCTGTTTTTGTTTTTGGGATTATGCTTTGTGGACAAGCCCACAGCACTACCCAAAACCAAAACCGCCAATGGCGCTTGCTCTGCATTTCGTTGTAAGGCATTCTCTCTTATGGGGGGGGTTGAGCCGATAGATTTGTAATTTATTGCTCGGGCTTATGCCCTGAGCTGTTTTTTAAGCGGTATCGGCTCCATTGCTTCGCAATTCGAATCCCTCCCTCTCCGCAAAGACTACGAAGCAAGAAGATGTCGAAAGACATCTTTTTGTTTTTTATACCTATGGCCCAAGCTTGCTTGATGACAGAGGTATGGAAAACAAAAATCCCCAAAGACTACGAATATTGAAGTAGCTTTTGGGGATAGTTTATTTGGAGATGGGTACGATTAACCCATCTTGCCTGTAAGGTAGGCTTTGGTGCGTTCGTCTGATGGGTTGGTGAACATCGTTTCGGTGTCGCCATATTCAACAAGTTCGCCTAAGTACATAAACATCGACTTTGATGATATACGTTTTGCTTGCCCCATATTGTGCGTCACGATAAGGATTGTAACCTCCTTTTGCAACTCCAAAAGCAACTCCTCGATATGCTTTGTCGCAATGGGGTCGAGCGCTGAGGTTGGCTCATCCATCAGCAACACATCGGGCTTCATTGCCAAGGCACGGGCGATACATAGACGCTGTTGCTGACCACCCGAAAGGAATGTTCCCTTCTTGTTCAGTACATCTTTGACTTCATCCCAAAGGGCAACGCTACGCAAGCAACGCTCAACGGTTGCATCTTTCTCTGCCTTGGAGAGCTTGATGCCGTTCAATGCAAATCCCGAAAGCACATTGTCGTAGATGCTCATCGTTGGGAATGGTGCAGGGCGCTGGAAGACCATACCCACACGACGACGCACATCTATAGGCTCCATCGCAAGGATATTTTCGCCATTAAGCAGGATTTCGCCATTGACACGGATGTTAGGATAGAGGTTGTGCATAAGGTTTACGGCACGCAGAAGTGTTGATTTACCACAGCCCGAAGGTCCCATAATCGCCGTGATTGTATTTCGCTCAATGGCTGCCGATACATATTTCACAGCCATTGTTTGAGTTCTGCAATCGTTTTACTGCCGTCCTTTATTGCTAATAGGAAGGGATAAAGGAAATCTTCAAAAACAGGTACCATACTTATTCTTTTTATTATCTTACTGCAATTCCATATCGACTCTCGGTCAATGTTCTCACTTTAGTCGTAATATCTTTTCCCATATTTTGGTTGATGATATTTAGGATAGAAGAAAAGTCAGCATAACCATCCCTTGAACTTGTACATTCCTTATAGCAATAATTGCCGAATTCCTCTGATCTAATAGTGACAATATTATTGCCTATAATATCATCAAAGACACCTCTCGCAAATCTAGGAGCTACTACGATGCAGAATTTAGAGCCGTGCTTTCGTAGGTGTTTATTAATTCGTGATGTAACAACTTCCTCTAATGCTGATCCACGAGTTTTTGCCTCCACATTCATATTGTAAATAGATTGGCTTGGCATTTCTTCCATTGAGCACAACAAGTCTGTATTTCCAGCTCCAGACAAGATTTCTACATTAATTGTTTCCTTGAATAGTTCAATGAATGGTTTAAGAGCATTCTCAAACTCCTTACCATCTCGGCTACCGAATTTAGATGCTCTAATCATCTCACTCACAATAGATGTAATCTCACTATTTCTATCAACCTGTGTCTTGAGGCAAGACAAATAGCGTAATGGTTCAGTCTGATATAGATTTGTCAACCAATCTTCTTTTGTGAAAATCTCCACACCATCCATCCTTGATGGGGTTTCAAATGGAGAATACGATGATATTAACTTCTTGGCAGATTCTTTAATTACAGATGAGAGCTCAACATATCCAGAAATCTTTTTTCTAGATTTATATGCATCATTCCTATATGTAGTGCTTGTCTCTGTAACTGAGTGTAAAAACTTAAACAGTCTTCCACCATTATGTGAGGCATCTCCCTTTAATTCAAAAACCCCAAAATCTTCAAATAGTCTAAGAAGATAATAGTTTATTTCGTGAGCAACATTTGCAAATAAGTTCTCATAGTTTTCTACACTTTCAAACAATTCTTTCTTTTGCTCATAGGTGTATGTTCTATATTCCAGAATACTCTCAATTAATTCTTCATACGTAGTGGCATCGATGGTATCTATAAATGGTAAGAACCACAAACACTCATCAATGTATAACCTAGAGTTTATTCTTGAATCTAAAAGCAACTTTACAATCAATCTACCGAAATAGATTTGGAAGCATTCAGGAGTCCAATCATATGGATGAGGATACTGCATACAAAAGAGATTAACCAAATAATTCTTGGCTTCCTCTTCTGGATCAGATGATGACAAGATATTCAAGGTCATTGGAGATGGCATAAATGTTTTCCTTCCTCCTTCTATGTTTGTAGAATATCCAAACATATAAAAACAGGCTTGAAGCAACCTAACACCAATGGTAATGGTAGACCCTCTATCGGCATCAATAATACCTTCATCTTTGCGACCTTGGGTTATAGTCTGGGAAACCATCTCCTCAAAATTGAAACCTCGAGTATCACTTATAATCGCAGCGAATTCTGATAAGATGTCTTTTGAATTGACATTCTTATCAATAATCCACTTATGCATCATACTTCTTTCTAACTGTATCATTTTCCTATGCCTTTAATTATTGCTTCACTAAATCGTGGGGGTATTGCCTCTCCAATAACAGCTCTTACGAAAGTGTCGGTAATGTTATCAGGCAATTCCCAATCAGCAGGAAGTGAAGACACAATAAACAATTCTCTCATAGTGAGAACTCTTGCGTCAGAATATGTCCCATCGGCAAGTAATCTGCCCGGATGTCCATTATTGTGTCCTCCCATATTTCCACTTTGGATTGTTCGGGCTGGACAAGGTTCATCCCACCTCATTCGTGCGAATGTGTTATGAAAGCCCTTCATCCTTTCACCATTCGCTTTTTTAGGATAATGAACGGGGTTGAGAAATGCGGATTTACCTTCCGGGGTATGTCTCATTGCCTCAATGTCTCTTTCATTATGAACCTTTGAGTAGTGCCATTTGATTCCACTATCTTGTCCTGATTCTAGAGATGGCAAACTACCGATGGCATCCCTTAGAGTAATTTCTTTTTGAGTTTCAGGATTACTCCAAGACAAACCTTTCTTCCAAAGTTTAATAAAGCCTCTAGGTCTACTTTGTGGGACTCCATAATCCTTTGCATTAAGAATATATGACTCCACATTATAGTTCTCGCTATATTTGTCTTTGACAATGTCTAACAATGTATGCAAGCCACCTTTATAAGGGAAATAGAGTTTCAAAAATTTAGGTACATTTTCAATTAAGATGTAATCGAAATCACAACAATCGATCATATCTAATGCATAGAATACAAGGTAGTTTCTTTTATCTGTCTCATATTCTTTTTTTCCTAAAGTACTCATTCCTTGACAAGGTGGAGTGGCTAACAAGAATTTACAATCTGCGAGTTTGACTTCTTTCTCAACTTCATCAAAAACCTCTGGATTTGTTATATCACCACAAATAGTTTTGCAATCCTTGTATAGCCAAGAATGCAAGTCGCATCTTTGCTTTATTAGCTCAGAAGCAACTACAATGTCAATCCCATTCTCCTTGAAATAGGTTTCTGCTATTCCAGCACTACAAAAAAGAGAAACACCCTTCATCTACTCAATCTTTTTAATGTTTTTACAAATGCTCTCCATCAATAATGGGGGAACAGCCTCTCCAACAATGTGTCTAATTTGATTGTCTGATGCAAACTCAGGCAAATCTATATCTGGATTAATAGAACTTAATATGAACAACTCTCTAAGGGTTAGAACTCTCGCATCACTATACAAACCATTTGGGAGCAATCTACCGGGATGAACTGTATGTGTCGATGATATAGCATCACTTCTCATAGTTATAGTTGGTGCAGGTCTATCCCAATCTATTCGCTTATAAGTATATGGATAGCCTGTGATTTTTGTACCATCCTTCTTTCTTGGGAAATTTACCTCATTTTGAAATGCCGATTTTCCAGTTGGTGTGTGTTGCATATACAAGATATGGTCTTGCGTATGAACTCTGGCTTGGTGATGTTTTATATCTGAAGATTGTCCAGATTCCAATGAAGGTAAATGACCAATAGCTTCCTCTACGGTTACTTGCTTTTTCGCTTTTTGAGGTTCATCAAACTTATAGCCCTCCTTATGCATCACGATTATAAGCCTCCTTCTTGCTTGAGGGACACCATACTCAGCAGCATTATAGACCTTACAAGATATTTGATAAACACCATCATATTTCATATGCAAGATGTCTTCAATGCTATACATTCCATCATTGTGTGGGAAAAACATCTTGGCAAATCGATCAACATTTTCAATTACAACCACATTGGGATTAATGGCATCAATAACCTCAAGTGCGTGAAAAATAAGAAAGTTTCGTTGATCCTTTAGGAATTGATCATTTCTTTTATTTTTACCGATAAGCGAGACTCCTTGACAAGGAGGTGTCGCCAAAACAAAATCAACTTCCTTATCGATTGACTTTTCTATCAAGCTCTTTTTTATTTCATCTTGTGTGATATCGCCACAAATCATTTCGGCATTAGGATGCCAAAATTCGTGAACCTTACCTCTAATTGGCAAAAGTTCATTCGCTAATACAAAATTTATGTGTTTTGAAAGATCTAACTCTGCTACTCCCGCACTGGAGAAGAGAGACAATCCTGTCATTCTTTTTTTAGACATTGCGACCTTAATTGTAATAATAAGTTAGAACCCCCTTGAAGATTTGACTGAATGATATCCGACAACTTTCGATTTAACTCAGTTGCAGAATTCAATGCCTCCACAACCTTATTATACTCCTCTCTTGAGACAACCTCAGTTGTATCTCCTAAGAGTTTATCTAAAGCTGGGATAACAGAAATAGGAATAGGAGTAGCTCCTTTTTCCCAATTTTGAACTGTCCTGAAATGTACTCCAAGTCCCTCTGCCAAAGCAGTCTGAGAAAGCCCCACTTTTAGTCTAGTTTCTCTTAAAGTATCTTTATTCCATTGCATAATGCACAAATTTTGTGTGTAAAATTAGCGAAAATAACTCAAATAAACGAATAATTGCACAATTATTATATCTATGAGTGTAAGAAATGTGGTTAATTCTATATGGATTATCATCTCTTCTATACATATTAATAACCTATTCACCCCTCTCTTTAAGATCCCCATACTACAGTGCAAGAGGTACTACCATATATAATAAGGTGCATCAACTAAGGCATCAATGGAGATTGATTAGTGATGATAGTTGAGGATATGAGAGTGGGTATAGTTGATGGGTATGGGGTGAGATTTTAGGAGGATAGATGGTTTAACCCCGCCCCCCTTCTCTTTACACGAAAGGTGTTTTTTGAGAAAGTAAAAACCCTCCTGATATATTCAACCCTCTTTTCTAGAGGTAAAAAAGTTGCCCCAAATTTTGGCAGATCAAATATATCTGCTACTTTTGCTACATCAACTTGGATGTCACAATTTGCGACCAGATTGGTTGAGAGAGAAATATAACTCATTTAGTCGAAGGATATTGGGAGGTTTAGGTTCAAGACTAACACTCTCCGCTGATTTTAATGCAGAGCAGATGACTTTTCAGTCATCTGTTTTTGTTTTTGGGATTATGCTTTGTGGACAAGCCTGGGACATCCCATTGGTTTTAAGACTGATCCGTAATACAAATGTATGACAAAATAAAAGAAAAACAGCGTTAGAGTGATTTCTAACGCTGTTTTTGTGAGGTCTGAAGCGGATTCGAACCGCTGTACGAGGTTTTGCAGACCTCTGCCTTGCCACTCGGCCATCAGACCATTTGTCCAATCGGAGTGCAAAGATAGGGATAATTTCTTAATATCCAAAATTTTTCGCATATTTTAAACCCCGAAGTGTAAAATATTTAGTCCAAGACATTGACAATTACGACATAATATAGTGACAGCCTTTGTCATTTTGGCATCATAAACTACTGAGACGCAGATATTTTGACAAATGCGAGTGACAATATTTCAGCACTTGATATCTTGGCAAGAGTTTTGTCGGCTTTTGTTACAAAATAGTTGAACAAAGATAACCAAAACAAGATATTATGAACATCAACACATTAACAATCAAGGCGCAGGAGTTATTGCAGAGTGCCATGACTAAGGCGCAAAGTGCAGGACAGCAGGCCGTAGAGCCTGAGCATATCTTAGCCGTAGCTATAGATGGCGACAACACGCTCGCAAGCTACATTCTCGGTCGTGTGGGTGTTAACATCGCATCGTTGCGTAGCAAGGTAGAATCAGCCGTTGCTCGCCTACCACGTGTCGAGGGTGGCACGAGCGAGAAGTTCTTCTCACGTGAAAGCTCCGAGCTGATACAGCGTGCTGTAGAGCTTACATCGACATTTGGCGACCGCTATGCCTCAGTGGAGCATATCCTTGCGGCATTGGCCTCAACACGTTCTAAGGCTCGTGAGATACTCTCGGGCGAGGGTGTGAGCGAGAAGCAGATTATCGCCGCCATAAAGGAGTTCCGCAAGGGCTCTACCGTAGACTCGGCCACCGAGAGCATGGAGTTTGACGCACTTGGCAAGTATGCCATAAACCTCAACGAGGGGGCGCGCTCAGGCAAGCTCGACCCTGTAATAGGGCGTGATGAGGAGATACGTCGTGTGCTTCAGATACTATCTCGCCGCACCAAGAACAACCCTATACTCGTTGGCGAGGCAGGTGTAGGTAAGACAGCCATTGCCGAGGGCATTGCCCACCGTATAGTAAATGGTGATGTGCCTGAGAACCTCAAGAACAAGACCATCTATTCGTTAGACATGGGTGCGCTCATCGCTGGTGCGAAGTATAAGGGTGAGTTTGAGGTACTCAAGGCAGTAGTCAAGGAGGTGACATCGTCGGATGGCGAGGTGCTACTATTCATTGATGAGATACACACACTCGTAGGTGCCGGCAAGAGCGACGGTGCTATGGATGCTGCCAACATCCTCAAGCCAGCGCTTGCACGTGGCGAGCTACGTACCATAGGTGCAACTACGCTCGATGAGTATCAGAAGTTCTTTGAGCGTGACAAGGCCCTTGAGCGTCGTTTCCAGAAGGTGATGGTGGATGAGCCTACGGTAGAGGATGCAGTATCCATCATGCGAGGCCTCAAGGAGCGATATGAGAATCACCATCGTGTACGCATCAAGGATGAGGCTATCGTGGCATCTGTGGAGCTATCACACCGCTACATCACTGAGCGACACTTGCCTGATAAGGCCATCGACCTTATCGATGAGGCGGCATCACACCTGCGTCTTGAGATGAACTCCGTACCTGAGGAGATTGACCAGCTCGACCGTCGTATACGTCAGCTCGAAATTGAGCGTGAGGCGATACGTCGTGAGGGCGATAAGGAGCATATAGCACGCTTAGATAGCGAGATTGAGGAGCTTAAGTCGGAGTACTCGGCACTCAAGGCCAAGTGGCAGTCGGAGCGTGACCGTCTCAAGGAGCTTCAGGGCATCAAGGAGAGCATTGAGCAGTGTAAATTGGAGGCACAGCAGGCTGAGCGTGCGGGGGACTATGCACGTGTGGCAGAGCTGCGCTATGGCAAGATTGTGGAGTTGGAGCGTCGCCAGGCAACCCTCGAAGAGGAACTACGCCTAACGGCCGATACAGCAATGATCAAGGAGGAGGTGTCGGCAGATGATATCGCCGAGGTGGTATCACGCTGGACAGGAATACCCGTAAACCGCATGTTGCAGTCGGAGCGTGAGAAGCTACTACACATGGAGGAGGAGCTACACCGTAGGGTTGTTGGCCAAGATACCGCCATAGAGGCTATCTCGGATGCTGTGCGCCGTTCACGTGCCGGATTGTCGGATGCCCGCCGTCCTATCGGCTCATTCATCTTCCTCGGCACAACAGGTGTGGGTAAGACCGAGCTTGCCAAGGCTCTTGCCGAGTTTCTGTTTAACGACGACCAGATGCTCACACGTATCGACATGTCGGAGTATCAGGAGCGTCACTCTGTATCACGCCTTGTGGGAGCGCCTCCAGGATATGTAGGCTACGATGAGGGCGGTCAGCTAACCGAGGCGGTGCGCCGTAAGCCATACTCTGTGGTGCTGCTCGACGAGATTGAAAAGGCACACCCCGATGTCTTTAACATCCTGCTACAGCTGCTCGACGACGGCCGTCTTACGGATAATAAGGGACGTACAGTAGACTTCCGCAACACCATAGTGATTATGACATCGAACATGGGTTCACACCTTATCGCTGAGCATTTTGCTGCAGCGGGCGAGGAGCCACAGGAGGAGGTCATAGAGAGTGCTAAGCAGAGTGTCGTGGAGCTTCTCAAGCAGCACCTCAAGCCTGAGTTCCTGAATCGTGTCGATGAGATCGTTATGTTCGAGCCTCTTAGCCGTAAGGCAGTACGTGAGATTGTTGAAATGCAGCTACGTGGCCTTAAGGGCATGCTGCACAATAGCGGCATTGAGTTTAGCTATACCTCTGCTGCACGTGACTATATCGTGGATGTGGGCTACGATGCCATGTATGGCGCACGCCCTATCAAGCGCACCATACAGCGAGAGGTTGTCAACGAGCTGTCTAAGCGTATCCTGGCTGGCAAGGTTGACCGCAGCCGCCCAATACGTATCGATGCTACGGAGGATGGTCTGAGCTTTGAGAACTAATGATTAAGACACCACAACAACCCTAATTTCTGATTAGAAGGCTGTAGATACAACACTCGACAAAAGAAATGCGGATGTGCTGTACTTGGATGTACTGCTCATTCGCATTTACTTTTGTTAGCGGAAGTAGATGTCTGCCTTATAGTCGGAAATTTCTGATTAGGAGGTCGTAGATGTGGTACATCACAAAAGAAGACCCTTCGGGATAGTACAAAACGTACAGCCCGAAGGGTCTTACTTTTAGGGATGTGCCGCAGATGCGGCCTTATAATCGGAAATAAATTAGCCGAGGATCTCCAACATCTTAATCGCTGCCGTAGCAACAGGAGTACCAGGGCCAAAGATAGCTGCTGCGCCATCCTTGTAGAGCTGGTCATAGTCCTGAGCAGGGATAACAC
>JAZNQJ010000165.1:0-17971 GCA_045590115.1 Alistipes sp.
AAGTTGGAGAAGGGACAGAAGGTTGTTGTTGTCGAGGACCTTATCTCTACAGCAGGTAGCTGTATTGAGGTTGTTGAGGCATTGCGCAATGCTGGTGCAGAGGTTCTTGGCATCGTGAGCATCTTCACATACGGCATGCAGAAGGGCTTGGACCGCTTGGCAGCTGCCGAGGCTAAGAACTACTCACTCTCAAACCTCGACGCTTTGGTAGAGGTTGCTGCTGAGGAGGGTTACATCAAGGCTGATGACAAGGAGCGTATCCTTAAGTTCCGCAGCAACCCTTCGGATGAGAGCTGGATTAAGTAAGAAACTGTAAACGACTAACACATAGGTTATGAAGCACTTGATAGACCCTACCGATTTGTCGGTAAACGAGATTGCCGAGATTATCTCCTTGGCCGAAGATATCATCGCCAACCGAGATAAGTACAGCGAGGTATGCCGAGGCAAGAAGCTCGCAACGCTATTCTACGAGCCAAGCACCCGCACACGCCTAAGCTTTACTGCTGCCATGATGGAGCTTGGTGGCAATGTCCTTGGCTTTGCCGATGCTAAGTCATCGTCAGTATCTAAGGGCGAGACTGTGCAGGATACTGTGAGGGTTATCAACTGCTTTGCCGACATCATCGCTATGCGCCATAGGGTTGAGGGCGCACCACTTGCCGCTACGGAGGTGTCACGCACACCTATCATCAATGCTGGCGATGGCTCGCACAGCCACCCTACGCAGACAATGACCGACCTGCTTACAATCAAGCGAGAGCTTGGCACGCTCAACAACCTTACAATAGGTCTTGTTGGCGACCTTAAGTATGGCCGTACCGTACACTCGCTCATCAAGGCTATGACACGCTATGAGAATACCAAGTTTGTGCTTATAGCACCTCCTGAGCTTGCATTGCCCGACTACATTAAGCGTGATGTCTGCGACCGCTATGGCGTGCAGTATCGTGAGGCATCGGACATCGAGAGCGTTATCGGCGAGGTAGATATCCTCTATATGACACGTGTGCAGCAGGAGCGTTTCACAGACCTCGAGGAGTACGAACGTGTTAAGGACTGCTTCGTGCTTGATGCCGAGAAGATGCGTGGCGCAAAGCAGCATATGGCTGTACTTCACCCACTACCACGTGTTAACGAGATTGCTATCGACGTAGATGCTGACCCACGTGCAGCATACTTCCGTCAGGTAGAGAATGGCAAGTTTGTGCGCATGGCACTTATCCTAAAGCTACTTGAGTGGCAGAACGACCCAAGCCGCAGGGTTGACCATGGCGGCGAGGCTCTTGGTTGCAAGTGTCCTAACCCATTGTGTATCTCTAATCTTGAGCCTGTGCGTCCACGCTTCGAGCGTGTGGATGATGTTGTGCGCTGCGTCTACTGCGAGTCTAAGGCAAACAGTTAGCACAGAGCAGTTAGTAACAAGTAATTGGGAGTGAGCTTAGGCTCGCTCCCTTTTGTTTTGTCGGTTCACACTGCATATTGGGCGTTTCGCACTACTAAAATGGCTATTCACCGCTATGAGTGATAGATTTCGCAGTACGAGGTGGTAACTTTGTGTAAGCAAACAATCTAATACCACAAAACTATGAAGCGACTATTTACAATTTGTATTGCACTGCTCAGCATTGCTACACTATCGGCACAACAGCCCTACAAGGTCTATTGCACAGTATCGGCACTACACAACCCCACAACGTTCGGCACACTATCACGTGTGGAGATAGACTACGGACAGATAGACCAACGAAAAAACTATCTTGTGGACAGCTATGGCAGGGCTATAAGTGGCCAGACAACAACAAGCGTAGCTAACCAGCTGGCAAAGCAAGGATGGACACTCGAAGAGAGCTACGTCGTTGGTGAGGATAATATCCGCTGTGTATGGATAATGTCTAAGATGGTAACCAGCGATGAGCAGATAACCGAGGGAATAATGACCCGATGGTTGTACGAAAACTGCGGGCCTCACCCTATAAATTAGCCTTGCGGAGTGCATAAACCCTGCATATGCAACAATTTTTCCTCACAGAATATAAATAAACACGGAAAAATTTGTGGGGGGGGGAAATCCCTTATATTTGTGAAATCAATGATAATTTATAACCCATAAAACCAATAAACCATGAGACGTATTTTAACTGTAATCCTTACACTACTTATTGCAGGTACGGTATCTGCACAGAACATCAACCTACGCAGCGGCGAGCCACTACGCATACGACTACTCTCGTCAATCAGCAGTGACAAGAACCTACAGACAACCCCAACGGCTATTGTTGACAGCAACGTTACCGACAGCGAGGGAAACATCCTTATCAGCAGAGGCACTAACGTGGAGCTTAGCATCGACACACAGCACCGCAAGGGTCTTGGCAAGGCGGGATTTATCAAGCTCAACTGCATAAAGACCACCGCCGTAGATGGCCAGACAATCTTCCTTATGGGTGGCGTGGCAGCAAGCGGTCAAGATCGTGAGGGCTTGGCAATAGGCCTTGGCGTAGGTGGCGGTATCGTAGTATTTCCCTTCGGATTCTTCTGCCTATGCATCAAGGGCGAGGATGCCTACATCCCAAGCAACACAATAATATCTAACGTAGTGGTAGATGACAACTACTCAATCAATGTAGAATAGAATATTAAACTTAAAACCATGAAAAAACTATTTATCATCGTTGCCCTTATCATGGGCATAGGAGTACTATCAGCCTCAGCACAAGATACTCGCTACCAGGGCGAGGTATACATCTCTGGAGGCTACGGCGTAGGCAATTCAGCACTTAGCCGCCTTCAGCTACACACCATTCAGGGCGCACGCATCGGCGAGTGCTTCTCGGCAGGTGTCGGTCTCGGCGTCGATTACTACACCCCAGACCTTGAGTCAGGCTTTATTATGATACCCGTATTTGCCGACTTCAAGCTCTACGCTCCTACTGCTGGCAAGTTCGACCCATTCCTTATGGTTGACCTTGGATACGGCGTTCTTGCCCAAGAACCACAAGCTGGCGGATTGATGTTTGGTGCTGGCATCGGTTTCAAGGCGGGAGTATTCGCCATGTCGTTGGGCTACCATCTACAGCAATTTGGTGTTCAGGGTATAAGCCTCGGTCTTAACGCCATACAGCTAAAGCTCGGCTTTGCGTTCTAACCAAAACTGAAGAATTTGTTTAAAGATATTAGGTTTATATTGAAAATAGTTTGTTGGTAAGAAAAATACGCTATCTTTGCCTTAGCAAACATAAATATAAACCTAATACCTTTTTATTATGAAACGTACACTTTTAACCCTCGTTGCCATCATTGCAGTGGCATTCTCGACCTCAGCACAGCAGCAGGGCGAGCAGACCCTTGGCTTTAACCTCGGCTACAACACAGGTAAGACAACAACAAAACTCCAGGTAAACGACCAGCAGAGCGATCCAGTGACCGTTCTTGGTGGTGATAACCTCGGCGTAGGCGTTGAGTATGGCTACTTCGTGGCTGATAACCTTCGCATCGGCGGCCGCATCGACTATGGCTACACAGCTAATGGCGATAAGACTCACTCATTGTCTATTATGCCTAACATAGCATACTACGTTCGCTTGGCTGATAACTTCTACTATACGCCTAACTTCTCGATTGGCTTTGGTCTTGGCACCACAGGCAAGAGCGAGTATTCGGATGAGAGCTTTACAATGTGTGGTCTTGCTACCGAGCTTCAGCCATTGTCTGTAGAGTTCCGCCCTACTGAGCGTTTTGCTATGAGCGTAAGCCTCTGCTCGTTGCAGTATGCGTTCCTCTCAAACACAGACAGCGAGACAGTTTTTAACAAGGAGATTACCACAAAAGTTAGCGGTAGCGCATTCAACTTCAACCTTCTTGCAAATGCACAGATAGGTTTCAAGCTATACTTCTAAGCATAGCACCCAACCCTATAAAACAAGGAGGTGACTAAAAAGTTAATTAGCCACCTCCGTTTTTTTTGTCATGAGGTTGAAGAAAAAGATGTAGTTTTAGGCTTGCGAAGCCCGAAAAAGCGGAGTTTACTCGGCGTAAATGAGCATTTTGAGGGCGAGCATAACGACAAAATACACTTTTTATTCAGCCTCTTTTATGTTTGAAAGTCAATTATGCCAACACATTATCAGCAAGTCTCTCCAACGCCTCAATATTCTCAGGCTTGAGACACGATGTGATAGTCACCTGTGGCTCAACAACCTCTACATCCTTGAAGCGGTCGATGATAGCACGCATAGCCTTGCCTGCAGATGGTGCCCACGAGCCATTCTCGATAATACCGATACGTCGCTTGCAGTAGTTCTTAATAGCGAGGTGGTGCAAGAAGTCGTGCATAGGAGGGAATACATCGCCATCGTATGACGCTGCAGCAACAACCAAGCGTGGATACTGGAATGCAGCCTCCACAGCCTTCGACATATCGTCACGCGAAAGGTCGAGAACAACAACCTCCTCAGCACCCTTGGCACGAAGTATGTCAGCAAACTTGCGTGCTGCAGTTGCAGTATTGCCATGAATAGATGCATATGCAACAACAACACCCTCCGACTCAGGCTCATACCTACTCCACTTATCGTAGAGACCGATATAGTAGCCAAGATTCTCGGTAAGCACAGGGCCATGTAATGGGCAGATTACTGCTATATCGAGCGTTGCAGCCTTTTTGAGGAGAGCCTGAACAGGAGCGCCATACTTACCGCAGATGTTGAAGTAGTAGCGACGAGCCTCTGATGCCCAATCCTCATCGCAGCTAAGTGCGCCAAACTTACCGAAGCCATCAGCCGAGAAGAGTACCTTATCGGTGCTATCGTAGCTAACCATAACCTCTGGCCAATGCACCATAGGTGCCATTACGAAGTGGAGAGTACGACCACCAAGCGAGAGTGTGTCACCCTCCTTAACGCCGATAGTGCGACCCTCAAACTGAGTGTTACAGAAGAACTGAGGCATCATCTTAAGAGCCTTATCTGAAGCTACAACCTGCATCTGGGGGTATAGCTCCATAGCCTTGGCGATATTACCGGCGTGGTCAGGCTCAAGGTGCTGAACAACGAGGTAGTCGGGCATACGGCCAGCGAGTGCTGTGTGTAGGTTCTCAAACCACTCATCACCCTTGCGTGGATCTACGGTATCCATGATGGCTACCTTCTCATCGAGGATGAGATAAGAGTTGTACGACACGCCATTAGGCACTACATATTGGCTCTCGAAGAGGTCTATATCGGTATGGTCAACACCAATATAGAGAATTTTTTCGGTTATATTCTTAATCATTATGCATAAGTTTTTCAGGTTTCAATGGCAAATATCTTAATTTTTAGGCAGAAATCAAAATTTAGTTATACTTTTTTTATACCTTTGTCCTTACTAAAATAGCAAAAATGATGAAAAAGATAATTTTATCGCTCGTTTCAGCCCTTATGCTACTCTCATGCAGCGAGCCGAAGCGCACTTCTGAGCCAACAATATTTGTTACAATACCTCCCCTCAAGGCTCTTGTAGAGGAGATTACCGCAGGCGACTTTAAGGTTAAGGTATTAGTCCCCGAAGGTGCCAGCCCCGAGAGCTATGAGCCTACAACACATCAGATAGCCTCGCTCAATAGTGCCGACCTTATACTCAGCACCGGCCTTATAAACTTTGAGCAAACGCTCACCCAGAGCATCGAGGATGAGGAGCGTGTAGTAAACCTCTCTGAGGGCATCGAGCTTATCGAGGGTAGCTGCTCGCATCACCACCATGGCCACCACCATAGCCATGGCATAGACCCACACATCTGGACATCGCCACGTGCGCTACATACCATAGTACGCAACATAGACAACGCCCTACACCGCATCTTCCCCGACTCAACAAAGTATTGCGACAAGGCCAAGAGAGTGATGGCACGCCTAACATCGTTGGATGGCTACTGCGGCAGTCTGCTACGTAGTGCCAACGTGCAAGCGATAATGATCTACCACCCTGCCTACACATACCTTGTACGTGACTACGGCATCGAGCAGATAACAATAGAGCATGACGGCAAGGAGCCCACACCACGCCAGCTTACCGAGCTTGTTGAGAAGGGTCGCAAGTTGGGCATCAAGCGCATATTCCACCAGCCACAGTATAGCCCCGACAAGTTAGAGGCAATAGCAACGGAGATTGGTGCAGAGGTGGTCATGTGTAACCCTCTAAACGAGGATATCGAGACCGAGATACGTAGTGTCGTAGAGCAAATAGCCAAGAGCCATGAGTAGCGCTGAGAGCTTAGTAACCCTTTGTGACGTAGGCGTTAAGTACGATAGTACCGTAGCCTTGGAGCATGTCAACCTTGAGATCTATGCCGATGATTTTCTCGGTGTCATAGGCCCTAATGGTGGCGGCAAGAGTTCGTTAGTCAAGGCTATCATGGGCATCACACCCCATAGTGGCACTATACGCTATGGCCAAAGTTTGATGCGTGGTGGCAAGCCACACATAGGCTACATGCCTCAGATTTCGACCTTCGACAAGGCGTTTCCTATCTCTGTTGTGGAGGTTGTGATGTCGGGATTGCAACACGAGCGAGGGCTATGGCAGAGATATGGCAAGGCGGAGCGCAGACGAGCCTTGGATGTGCTTGAGCGTGCCTCGTTGCGTGAGCTTGAGCGCCGACCTATAGGCGAGCTGTCGGGAGGTCAGCTGCAGCGTGTGATGCTCTGCCGAGCGATAATCTCCGAGCCACGCCTGCTGATTTTGGATGAGCCTACCAACTTTGTAGACAACCGCTTCGAGAACGAGCTATACAACCTGCTCCACCACCTTGCCGACGAAATGGCCATCATCATCATCTCGCACGACATAGGTACTATCTCGAGTGTTGTGCGTAACATCGTGTGTGTCAACGGCCATGTGCATCGCCACGACTCGAACATAATCACCGAGGAACAGCTACGCAACTACAACTGTCCGCTTCAGATAATAACACATGGTGATGTTCCCCATACTGTACTCGGAGAACACCACCATTGTCCACACTGCAAAGAGTAGTCAGCAGTCGCTATTTCTTGATTTTTATTACCAAAGATTGTATTACAATAATAGGTAACACTCTAAGCTTGCTTGATGATTTTAGTTGACACCTTTAGGTGTGCAAGGCAGTAGCCTTGCCACAAGCCCTCCTTATCAAAGGAGGGTTTGGGTGGATTGTATATATAAATTTTATAAAAAATAAATCGTATTAGGTTATAATTCTTGATTTTATGCTACTTACAATAATAGGTGACACTCTAAGCTTGCTTAAGGAGTGTCACCTATTATTGTAATAAGGGTGCTAAGTACCTAAAATCAAGAACTATCTTATCAGCAATTACTTGCGTGTAAGTGTCATTGTGGCATTATTTCCACGCTCGGTAATCTTAATCTCATCGTTAGAGACAAGCTCCACTGCGCCATCCTTAACAACCTCTACGCTACGTAGCGAATCATCCATCTCCTCGCTTAGCGCCTTCTCCATGGTTGGAAGGATGAATGGAAGCATCTGCTTGAACTCGGGGTCTGCAGGGTCTATGGCTATGTTTTGCACGCTGAAGTCATACGACTCAACATTAACCTTAAGCGACTCATCCTCGTAGCTCCATGTACAGCCAAAAGTGGTATTAAACGAGATTATCATAGAGACACCCGCTTCAACCTCCATCGACATGCTTACATCGGCTACAAACTGAGCCTTATCGCCACGCACAAGAATTAGCAGCGCATCGACATCTAAATCTTTAATATCCTCAGGGAGCGCCTCGCCCATGCCGAGCATCTGGCTGACTGTTGTGGGGTCAAACTGCCACTCACCAATCAACTGCTTAGCCTTAGGAGCCTTAGCTACCACTGAACCACACACTGCAACAGCTACAACGAGTAATGCTGCAAACTTCACGAATCTTCTCATCTTGTTTTTGTATTAGTTTATTAGTTAAATTTAATATTCTCAACATGTAGCAACACCTCATCATCAAACCTCAGCTTAGGCTCACGCCTGAATAGTCCAAAGACAGCAGAGCCTGACCCCGACATCGAGGCATACGAAGCCCCAGCATCCAACATCGCCTGCTTAAGCTCAGCAATCTTGGGATGTCGAGCAAGTATGTGGCATTCAAAGTCGTTGCACACACTACCCTGCCACTCTGCCACAGGTCGCATGAGCAGTTCGCAAAGGTCATCATCGGGGAGTTGTGGCTTAACACCCGAGTAGGCCTCAGATGTAGAGACACCCTCCGCAGGCTTTGCCACAGCAAGCCACCAACCACGAAGACGTATATCAATAGGAGTCATTATCTCGCCACGTCCTGTGCAGTACATAGGGGTGTTATAGACAAAAAACGGAGTGTCGCTACCAAGTTCCGCAGCAAGAGATACCAACGTCTCATTGTCGAGCTGTAGGTTGTATAGTGTGTTGATGCCACGAATCACCGCAGTAGCATCTGATGAGCCACCGCCGAGACCCGCACCAAAGGGTACTCGTTTATCAAGCGTAAGGCGCATACCTCCAACACCATAGCGTTGCTGCATAAGGCGTGCCGCACGCACACACAAGTTATTCTCTGCAGGGCAGTCAACAACAATGCCACTACCCTCAAACTCAATATCTGGGGTCTCAAGGCGCTCGATAACTACCGTATCGTAGAGTCCACGCACAGGGAACATTACGGTTTGCAGGTCGTGGTAGCCATCATCTCTACGACGCACCACACGTAGACCGATGTTAATCTTGCAATACGCCTTAAGCGTGATGTTACATGTAGTCATAGATATAGTCAAACTCATTGTAATCGTAATTGATGACAGCCTCTGAGATAAGGAAGCAGACAGTCAGAATTATCAGTATCGCAGCCCATAGGTATAGAGGCATAGTACCCCAACGGCGATTCCTCACGCCATAGACACGTGCAAGGTCGAAGAGTCCCACATTCCACGCCTTATCCGACTTGAAGTAGTAGATAAGCGACGGTATAGCAAATGGCCAACATAAGAATATCGGCACAATGATCCACAGTATGCTATTGTGGGGATTGGCACCAATATTGGCAGTCTTAGGGTTGTATGTCGACGCAGCGTTAAATGTTGGTGCTTGTTGCTCCTGAGTGGCAAAGCCTATATGATAGCCACAGTGTGGACAATGTTCTATTGTGGAGGCCACAAGACCATTGCATGATGGGCAAATACGTGCTGCCATTGTACGATATTTTGTTATTTGATTATATATAATGTACAAAGCTACGAAAAATTGAGCAAAGCACAAAGCATAACTTTGCTCTTTTTATTTGGATTTTTAATTTCTAATGTGTATCTTTGCGTAATTGGACAAACAAAAACCTATTATAACTATGGCAAATTTACGAATTTTGAAGAAAGAGATCGACTACCGCTTGGAGGAGTTCGTTTTCGATTGTGAGATGGCAGCTTTCGTGCAGCCTAATAAGGAGGAGAAGATTGTTGAGCTTATGCAGAAGAGCGTAGAGTTACGCAACGCCCTCTACCACAAGGCTATGAATCCTGCAGAGCCTAAGAACCGCTCATTGGTTAAGAAGCACTACGCAGCATTGCGTCGTGACATGGTTGAGAGCTTCGCAGCAATGTTTGCTGATCTTAGCGCAGTTTGCGAGTAATCACTACACATCTAACGAAATTTTAGTGGGGGGGGGTGCTAAAAAGTATTTTAGCACCCCCAATTTGTTAGGAGGTTGAAGAAAAAGATGTAGTTTTAGGCATGCGAAGCCCGAAAAAGCGGAGTTTACTCGGCGTAAATGAGCATTTTGAGGGCAAGCATAACGACAAAATACACTTTTTATTCAGCCTCTTTTGACTGAAGCGTCGCAGTAGCGCCGCTATCTCTTGAAAGAATCGGTGTTCCACTCCTCTCCACCGTCAAGATATATCACAGGTCGATCGCCAGCAACAGCCTTCAGCGCAATATAGCTCTCATAGAGGCATATGCCATTGGCACTATCGTCGGCAAGGTAGTATGCGACAACTGATGGGTGACGCTTGGTGGTATAGAACGACTGCAGGGTGCGCTCAATATACTCCTCACGCCAGCGCACATCATTAGAGGGATTACCTCCACGCTTGCGTGAATCGCCCGCCGATGATGAATTTATAGGGGCTGTGATAGCCACATAGATACCCTGAGAGTCGCAATAATCAAGGACTCTGTCGTCGACACATCCTGCCGTAAAGCGTATGCTGCGCACGCCACGCTCATAGGCTGCGGCTACATCCTCGACAGTTGATGCTGGTGACAGGTCGGTAAATGTTATATCTGTAACCTCACGATTGATAATAAACTTGCCATCATCAAACTTTAGCTCACGCAGGGCTACGGGGAAGTTGTAGAACTCTACATCACGACCCTCGATACGGTTTTTGAGGTGTAGGCGCACATCGTGGCGTAGGTTATTTGCGCTCCACAGCACCGAGTCGGGGATGGGCAGACCAAAACGCATGGTGTCCACGCCATACATGCCGAGTGCCACATCACGCTTGCCACCGCCAAGACGAATTGTGTCGTTAAGGTATAGCTCGTAGTAGAGCGTAGAGACCTTATCGCCCATGGTGGCATTGGCCATGACTACGGTGAAGTTGCTATTTGTTACGCCATTATGACCTATCTCGGCACTCCACTCTATATCACGAATGCGCACACGAGGTTGTGAGATGATAAACACCTTTGGGGTATTGGCATTACGCTCAAAGCACTCTATGGCGTTGACATCTTCGGCCGAGAGCAGGCGTATCTCGATATCGTTGCTATCCTCACGTGAAAGTTTTGTGATGTTAAACTCCGCAGCACCAAAGCCATTGCGTGACGAGCCTGCGAGCTTACCGTTGATGTATACCTCATATGGTTGGTAGGCATCCTCGATGCGTAGGTATACCTGACGCTCAAGCCACGAGAAGGGGAAGGTATACTTCGAGCATAGTGTGGTAATATCGGGGCGCTGCCACTCGGTTATAGGCTGCATATAACGTTGACGCTCAAGACCTCGAGCATGGGCTGCTGCAGCTGATGGATAGGCAATAAGGCGTGTGCGGTGGGCATCACAGCCTACCGATGTCTGCGCTGTGGCACTTACTGATGCAAGCATAATAACAGCACCAAGAAGACCTATAGTATTACGAAACAAACTTTTCATAGTCGGTTACTTACGTCTATTCTTATACGATGGGCGTGAGTTGCGCCACTCGATAACCTCTGGCGAGAGCTTATCGCGACGATCCTTCCACATACGATTCTCCACAAGGCGGCGACGGTCATAGTCTATGCGCTCAACGATAGGGAATGTAGGTCGCTTGAGCTTGGCTACGCTCTCACGCTTGGAGTTGCGCTGTCGACGGTTGCATATCTGCTCACGTGTAGGACGCAACGAGTCGCACCACTCGAAGCCCTGAAGCATGCGCTCCTGAGTCTCTGGCACCATATTCATGGGATAGAGGATATACTCGGGATTCTGCTTAAAGACAATCTGATCCATCTGGCCATCATCGAGGTAGAAACTGATTGCCGAACTCTCGATATACATCATCGCAGTAACCTCAGTCTCACCCTCCTCCTGCATGTAGTAGAGTGTCTGGGCGTTACCATCCACATCGTAGCGATATACCTGACCATCGGCAAAGTAGGCATTCATTTCCTTACCCTTAACCTGGTTGTATGTCATGGTGTCAATCTCGGAACCCATCACCGGAGCGCCCATAAAGTGAGCGCGAGTGAGCTTCTGACGTGCAGTGTAAACCCATGCCGAGTCTGAGGCAATCTGATTATTCTCGTTCCACATCACAGGGTTGTGATACATACGCATCACCGAGTCGGTATTAAGCGTTACGAGCGAGTCGCACACCATCTGAGAGTCGGAGCGGAACATCTTAACTCTACGGTAGGCCTTAATCATCTTATATGCACTGTCGGCAGGTATCGCAGGCTTTAGCTCTATGCTATCGCCCAACGAGTCACGCTGCAACGAGTCGCTCTGACCACGCTCCAATGCGGTACTATCGGTCGCAGTGGCTGGAGTCTCGCTCTTGGTTATGGTATCCGAAGGGTCGTAGTCCTCGCCGGTGTATGGTTTACCACGCTTTGCGGCACGTGCCTTGGCACGATCAATCTTCTGGCGGCGACGCTGCTCTGCCTTCTGCTTTATGCGCTCCATACGTGCCTTCTCCTCATCTGCGAGGCGTGAGCTACGGGCTATGCGCTCAGCAATGATGGTATCGAGCTTGATGCGCAGTATCGAATCCTGAATCTTCTGCACAGAGTCCTTGCGTGCTTGCTCAATAGCCTTCACAGAGTCACGCTTAGCCTGCTCTATAGCCTTTATCGAGTCACGCTCGGCACGCTTAGCCGCCTTGGCACGTCGACGTAGCTGCTTAGGTGTATACTTTACGGTGTCTACGGTCACGCTGTCAACAACTGTTGTATCGGCATGCTGTGTGGTATCCTGAACGATTGGCTCGGTAGTATTGAGGCTATCACCCTGCTCTGGACGGCCACTCTGCTGCTCTCCATGTGGACGTGGTGCATTGTTCTGCTGAGTAGTACGTTCGCCAGATTGCTCCCTATTCTCCGTTGGACGGGTGTTACGCTTATTATCTTTATTTTCCTTATTACCCTTATCGGCATTAGCACTCTTCTTATCCTGACCACTCTTACCCTCTTTGGTCTCCGCCTTAGGCTTATCGGCATTTTTATCAGGCTTTGGCGCAGCGTTGTCCATAGCAACACTATCGCCCTCTACCCTACCCTCAGCCATAACATCGGCCTTAGGTGCGTTATCATCAGTAACAGCCGTAGAGTCAGCCTTCTCGGTCTCTGGGCGCACCTGGATGGTATAGAGCCATACGGTGTCGGCCGAGAGATATATTGAGTCGGTAAGCTCAGGGTCGTAGTTAATCATCGAGGGGCGACGTGTGAAGAAGGCATTGCCCGGCTTATCCCACCACTCGGCATAGTCGGCAAAACCGAGAACTTTCTCGGTGGTATCATCCACCTGAATGTTACGTCGTGCGATGATATGTCCTGCCGTACGGTAGTACATCACCGAGTCGCTCCACACCTCACGCTCAGGCGAGAGCATATAGGCGTTACGTGTAAGGTTGTGCATATCCGTACGCTTGGTATAGGTACCAGCATCAGCATATAGATACTCATCTTTATCGTTCCAAATATGAGTATTCGTGAAGTAGCGAGCATCCTCAGTCTGAGTGTTGAATATCACCGAGTCACTAAGTACCTCGTAGGTATCGTTGCGCATCTGCACACGTGTTACGGCCTTAAGCTCATGGGTCTTGGTGTTATAGAAGCCATGATCAGCCTCAAGGAGGTTATCGCCCTTCTCAACGTAGCAGCCACCGCTAAACTCGCCCAACGACTTTGCAGTATTGAACTCACAGTTGTAGGTATACATCACAGCATCCTCATCTACCACCTTGACAAGGCGAGAGAAGACCTTTGCGGTATTGTTCATGCGGTTATATTCGGCACGCTCGCCGTAGATGTACGTAGTATTCTGGTTAATGATAACATTGCCAAAACACTCAAAGCTTTGGTTGGAGTATCGCACAGCACTATCGGCAATGATAACTGCGCCATTGTGGTGTGCTGCAAAGTGACCCACAAGGATAAATATCGTTGAGTCGCCCTTCTCAATAAGGTAGCTATCATCAGCTGTCATATCCACCATGCGACGGTCGGTCTCAGGGGTCGGCGATGGCATAACTATGGTCTCATAGCGTGCTGAAGCCTTCATAGGCTCCACCTCACTATGTGTCGAATAGCGGATAAACATCTTACCGCTTGCAGCATAGAGGAAGGCTCCCGCCACAAGCATTAGCACGATGAGTGTAAAGGTATTTCTACGGCGCATGAACTACTATTTAAGCCATTTACGATTCTCAAACTCCCAATCACGATACTCAGGAGCGATATAGATATACATCGACTCAATCTTCTTGTTGAGCCACTCGCGGAATGTTCTCTCACGCTTGAGGTTGAGTGCCATCTCCTCGAGTCGTACATAGTCATCCTTGAGCGAGGCAACATGCGATGGCACAATCTCAACGAGTTTCACGATCTTGCTCATCTGGTTGCCATTGAAGTCCATTGTCTGGAACGAGTCCGACACCTCGCCGACCTTCAGACGCATAAGTGCGTTGTAGTCCTCCAATGCCTTACCACCCTCAAGACCGAAGTCCTCTTTAAGGAAGCGTGTGGCCGTAAGGCGAGCGCCATCGTAGACACCCTGACGCGCTAAGATATCGTGGTTCGATACAATACCGCCATTCATCTTCGATGTGGCATCATCCGAGAAGCGTAGTGCCGCATCCTCAAACTTCAGCGAGTCGAGACGTATCAGGCGAGCAATGCTATCAAGTTGCTCGGCAGGTTGCATAAGCTCCTCACGAGTATATGTTGGACGTAGCAAGATATGACGGCAGTGGTACAACTCGCCCTTCTTGTCGATAAGCTCGATGATGTGGAAACCAAACTCAGTCTCGACAATCTCCGACACCTGACCGGGCTTCAGCTTCTCGAGAGCCTCAGCAAAGGGGCGTACATACATTGATGAGGGTGCTGGCTGCATCTCGCCACCATAGAGTGCTGCACCATCCATAGAGTACATACGTGCCAGGGTAGAGAACTTGGTCTGGCCTGTGATGATACGCTCACGCATATCCAACAGACGCTCCTTGGTACGCTGCTTAGCCTCGTTCATCGATGCTGGGAACTTGGTAATCTGAGCGTAGACATACTGCTCGCCAATCATTGGCAGACTATCCTTGTCGATATTGCGGTAGAAGCGCTCCACCTCGCCAGGCACGATTGTCACCTTGCTCACAATCTCGTTCTGCATAGCTTGGGCATAGGCCTGCTCTTCGTAGCGTGTGCGGAGCATCTCACGATAGTTGAACACAGGCATATGCTCACGTGTCTCAAGCGCCTGAATACCACCAGCCTCCTCGATAAGTTGCTGAAGATAGGTCTCGATGCGTGAGTTTACGTCGTTCTTGTTGATATCTACCGAGTCAAGCAATGCCTGATTGTAGAGCAACTTCTGCTGAAGCATCGCCTCCAAAGCCTCGTGCATAGGGTCACGATCTGAGGTGTAGCCCATCTGTCGACGCTGTGCCACAAGAGCATCGGCATACTCCTTAAGTTCGGAGTGGAGAATAGATGAACCACCCACCACTGCCACAACCTTGTCGAGCATCACCTCACGACGCTGTGCCACGCTCTCAAAACAGTTTGATATTACAAGTGCGGCAGTCACCGCAAAAATCACTATCTTACGCATATTGTCTCTATTCGTTTATTTCTCTTAACTATACAATCTCTACCACCCATCTACTCCGTAGCACTATCAGTGGTCGTAGCCTCACTCTTTGTCTCAACTTTTGTCTCAGTCTCAGCCTTTGTCTCACTCTTTATATCCGCAGACTCAAGTATGGGAGCCTCTATTTCAGTCTTACTCTCAGACTTAGTATTATCTTTGAGTTCTACGTTCTCAACAGATGTTGCTGCTGGCCTCTCTTCGGACTTTGACTCAGTGGTTGATCTATTCTGCTCAACCCCCTGCTCGCCATCCTTCTCAGACTTCTTCTCCGCCTGTTTCTCTGCCTGTTTCTCCGCCGTCTTATCTGACTCTACGGCCTTATCCTCAGACTTCTGTTTAGACTCCTTCTTGCTATCGCTCTTTGTGTCAGCATTCGTATCCTCTTTATCATCCTCCTCTTTCTTCTTACGCTTAGTGTCGATATCCTTCTCACGAACTACATCCTGAGCCTCGCCTACGGTAACATCGCTATCGTTAATCTTTGGGAGGTTGCTCATGGCATCGAACAACGACTCATCATCAACCTCAACACGACCATCCTCAATGCCATCATACTTGAGCTTCTGCTCGTAGCGACGTATAATCTCGGCACTACGCTCGGCATAAAGCATACGGCGAATATCATCCTCAACGCACTCAAGCGGAATCACGCCACCTGTACGGACAACATCGACAATCACAAAGTAGAATACCACATCATCGGTCTTCATGCTCTGCACCTTACCTACCTGAAGCAGCTTGTCGTAAGAGCGTGTGCGCACCGTAGGCAGATAGCTGAGGAAGTCGGCATAAGTCACCCACTCCGACACAAGGTCGGTAATCTGAAGCGAGTGTTTCTCGGCAAAGGCTGTAAGCTCCTGCATATCCTCCACTGTTACACTACGCATGGCATCGCCGAGAGCTGAGCTATTGCGAAACTCCTCGCCAACACGCACAATCACGCCACGAACCATGTCGTGATCAAGAACAAACTGTGATGAGTTGGTGCGGTAGTGTGCCAAGATCTGTCGGTCGGTAATCTCGGTATCAAGCTCCTTGTCGACATAGTATTGGTCGAGCTGGCGCATAATCAACGATTGGCGATAGCCCTCAACCAAACGGTCGATATCCTCATGCGAGGTAAGCACCTCCTCGGCACGTGCCAACTTCAGCTGGTTAAGCACCCAATTGTCGGTATACATACGCACAAACGTAGCACTATCTGCACCCACAAAGTCCTGGGGCATATTGTCGAGGATGTCTCCGAGTGTTAGCTTCTTGTCATCTACAGTAGCTACTACACGCTTATTGGTAGACCCTCCCAAGAAGGTGCTACCACCGCTACATGCCACAATCATCGTTGCGACCACGAGCGAAACTATGTAAAAGGCTCTCTTCATATTCAATTTGCAAAGATACAATTTTTCTGCGTATAAAACGTATCTTCGTAGAAGATTATTGCAAAAATTCGCTATAATAGCTACATCCCAAGAGCCAAAAACAAAAAGGAGGTGACTAAAATGTTAATTAGCCATCTCCGTTTTGTTATCAGGTTGAATAAAAAGATGTAGTTTTAGGCCTGCGAAGCCCGAAAAAGCAGAGTTTACTAAGCGTAAATGAGCATTTTGAGGGCGAGCATAACGACAAAATACACTTTTTATTCAGCCTGTTTTCGGGTTTTGAGAGTGCAGATTGGATGGTTAGCAGCGATGTAAGTCGAGACGCATAACCTCCTCAATACCATCAATCTTGGAGATAATCTCCATAGCCTGCTGAAGTTCATGAAGCGAATGCACCGAGAAGTCGATAGTACATATGGCAATGCGGTCGATATTCTCTGTTGCGAGCGACGACATCGTGAGGTGCAACTTCTCTGTGATACAGTCAATTAGATCGCTCATAAGGTGGTAGCGGTCGATACCCGTAATACGCAGACGCACAGGATACAGGAATGCCTCATTCTCGGGGAACTCATGCGAGATGATAGAGTCGCCATACTGCGACGCAAGACGGATGGCATTAGGACAATCACGTTTGTGTAGCGTAACCACACCCTTGGCATCTTTGAAGCCAATGACCTCATCGCCTGGAAGTGGACGACAGCACTCGCAACGCTCATAGTCCAAGCGTGGCATATTGGCGATATAATTCTTCAGGTAATGCTTTGCACGATAGGTAGATACGTGGTCAATCCACTCAGCCTCAGGCTTTGCATCGGGCGAGGTGCCAATCTCCACACAGTCGCCACGCTTAAGCACCGTACGCAGGCTCGAGAGTTTGCCATTGATACGAGCATATACAGCCTTAGCACCCACCTCGCTGTGAATCTCAAAGGCAAAGTCGAGTGCCGAAGCTCCCTTAGGCAGAATCACACCACGTCCGTTGGGCGTGAAGGCCATGATGTCGTCGTTATAGAAGTTGAGCGTCACGCCCTCCATAAACTCCATGCCCTGATCTTCGTCGTTAGCCACCTCCTGGAGGATAGACTTGAACTTATCGAGCCACGCCGTAACATTATCCTCGGTACGCTCTGCAGCACATCCGAGACGTGAGTTACGCACCATGCGCTCCGAAGAGATATGAACCTCCTCCCACTTACCCTGCTCGGTGAGCAGCTTGACATGGAAGCTCTGATAGCCATTCTC
>JAZNQJ010000166.1:0-3802 GCA_045590115.1 Alistipes sp.
ATATGGTTTGATGGCTGGTGGGATAAGCCCGAGCACGATTGGCAACTCAAGGAGCAGTACGAACTGATTCATCGCCTGCAGCCCTCGTGCCTTATTGGCAACAACCACCACGTCGATCCCTTCCCGGGCGAGGATATTCAGATCTTCGAGCGTGACCTCCCTGGCGAGAATACCCATGGACTCTCAGGACAGGCCATCAGCCGCCTGCCTTTGGAGACCTGCCAGACGATGAACGGCATGTGGGGATATAAAGTTATCGACCAGAACTACAAGTCTGCGGAGACCCTCATACGCTACCTTGTGAGTGCTGCGGGCAAGGGTGGTAACCTCCTGCTTAACGTAGGCCCTCAGCCTAATGGCGAGCTTCCAGCGGTTGCCGTTGAGCGCATGAAGCAGATGGGTGAGTGGCTCAAGACTTATGGCCAGACAATCTACGGTACTGAGGCTGGCGACATCGAGCCTCAGGAGTGGGGTTGCAGCACACGTAAGGGTGACAAGCTATATATCCATATCTTTGAGCATGAGGATGGCAAGCTATTCTTGCCTTTAAGCTGTAAGGTTGTTAAGGTCAAGAACTTCACTACAGGCGAGAGTATCCCTTACCAAAAGAGTAAGTGGGGTATTATCCTAAACGTGGGAAAAGTAGAGAATTGTATCGACTATGTTGTTGAGATTCACACACGATAGCTGATAAAATATCGCTTTATATGCAAAAAATCGTAGTCCACATTTTGGGATTGCGATTTTTTTTATATCTTTGCACGATTAATACGCATATGCGGGTGCGTACGAGGAGGATAGTGGTGAGAATAGAGCAGAAAACTCGCAGATTTATGATGTTGAAAAATACTAAAAAACAAATAATTACAAAACTTTTAAACAATGCAGAGTAAAGGAATTATTAAGTGGCTGGCAGCGCTCTTAGCGCTTGCTTGCGTCTTCCAGCTCTCGTTCACCTTCGTGACACGTAAGGTGGAGTCAGATGCTGCGAAGCAGGAGAATCCCCAGGCTTATCTCGATGAGAAGTGGGATGATGTAGTTTACAACCTTGGCGTGGTTAAGTATACCTACGCAGATTGTAAGAATCGTGAGCTCAACCTCGGTCTTGACCTCAAGGGCGGTATGAACGTCATGCTTGAGATTAAGGCGGAGGATGTTATTCGTGCAAATGCCGAGAGCAAGGGCGCTGTACGTAAGGACGTTGAGCTTAACGCTCGTATGGAGAAGGCGTTGTACGAGGCTTCTCAGGTGGAGGGTGCTTCAGCAGCTGTTGATGCTTTCATCGCAGCAAGCAACCCAGAGGATCTCGCTAAGATCTTCAACACTGAGGATATGACCGTATTGGCAACTGACCTCAAGAACCTTATCGATGGCTCAGTAGGTGCTGCCTTCAACGTGTTGCAGAACCGTATCGACCTTCTTGGTGTTACCCAGCCTAACATTCAGCTCGTTACAGGTACCAACCGTATCTCTGTTGAGCTTCCAGGTGTTAAGGAGCCAGAGCGTGTAGGTAAGCTTCTTGCTTCTACCGCTAACCTTGAGTTCTGGGAGGTATACGACAATGCCGACATCAACGAGGTAACATCTGTACTCTACGGCGAGGAGCTTAACGAGGCTGTTCGTGACTACCTTATCGCCGAGGGTGTTGCTGAGGAGGCTATCGAGGCTAAGCTGCCACGCAACCTTATCGGTATCTCATTTGACTATGTTGCTGCTGACGGCACTGTTCAGCCAGCACGTGTATATGCTCCTCAGGTGGCTGTTGCTGACAAGGAGAACCTTGAGACTCTTAGCGAGTACTTCCGTCTTCCTGCTGTTAAGGCTTTGTTCCCAAGCGACGTGAAGCTCGCATGGGCTAACAAGAGCGTTAACGAGAGTGCTAAGGGTGCTTTCGCACTCTACGCTTTGCGTGGTACTAACGGTGTTGCTGCTCCTGTTTTGGACGGTACAGGCATCACAAACTCACGCGCACAGGGTGGCCAGAATGGTGGCTTCGAGGTATCTATGACTATGGATGCTGAGACATCTATCAAGTGGGCAGACATCACTGAGCGTAACGCTAATAAGCAGATTGCTATCGTATTGGATGGCTACGTATACTCTGCTCCTGTATCACACGGTCGTATCGATGGTGGTCAGTCATCAATCACCGGTGGCTTTGATGTTCAGGAGGCTGAGGATCTTGCAAGCGTGCTTAACTCAGGTAAGGCTCCAGCACCTGCTACAATCATCTACTCAGAGGTTGTAGGTCCATCACTCGGTGCTAAGGCTATCAAAGACGGTCTTATCTCGTTCGCTCTTGCCTTCTTGCTCGTATTGGTATACATGGCATTCTTCTACAACGGTGCTGGTATGATGGCAAACTGCGCATTGCTCTTCAACGTACTCTTGCTTATGGGCGTGCTTGTATCATTCGGTGCAGTATTGACACTCCCAGGTATCGCTGGTATCGTGCTTACTATGGGTATGGCTGTGGATGCCAACGTCATCATCTTCGAGCGTATTAAGGAGGAGCTTCGTGCTGGTAAGGGTCTTTCGTTGGCTATCAAGGATGGTTTCTCTAACGCTTACTCAGCAATCATCGACGGTAACCTTACCACAATCATCACCGGTGTTGTACTCTTCTTCTTCGGTACAGGTCCTGTGAAGGGTTTTGCAACAACATTGGTTGCTGGTATCATCACATCGTTGTTCTGCTCAATCTTCATCACTCGTGTATTGCTCGAGGCGAGGGCTGCTCGCAAGGGCTCTATCTCGTTCTCTTCAAAGCTTACTGAGAACTTCTTGCAGAATGTTAAGTTCAGCTTTATCTCTAAGCGTAAGATTTCGTACATCGTATCAGGTACACTCCTTCTTCTTTCAGTAGTGTCGTTCTTCACTCTCGGTCTTAACCGTGGTATCGACTTCACTGGTGGTCGTACATATGTTGTTAAGTTCGACCAGACTGCTGATGAGGAGGCTATCCGCAAGAACCTCCGCGAGCAGTTTGCTCAGCTTAAGGATGATGCAAACACCTCATTCGAGGTTAAGCAGTTTGGTGGCGAGGATCAGGTACGTATCATCACTCAGTTTGAGCCTACAGCTGAGATGATTGCTGAGGCAAAGGCTGCTGCAGGTGCTAACGCTGAGGATATCGACGCTAACTACATCGTAGCTAACTACATCTACGAGGCATCTAAGGACCTCTATACTACAGCTATTGACCGTGAGACCTTCATCAACCCAGACAACGGTAAGGGTATCACATCATCTGAGCAGGTGGGTAGCGCAATCTCTAGTGAGATGACCACTAACTCAATCATCGCTGTTGTTATCTCATTGGTAGCTATCGGCCTCTATATCGCAGTACGTTTCCGCCGTTGGCAGTGGGCTCTTGGTGCTACCGCAGCATTGGTTCACAACACATTGCTCGTTATCGGTCTATTCTCAATGCTCTATGCTGTTATGCCTTTCAACTTGGAGGTTAACCAGGCATTCATCGCTGCGATTTTGACCATCATCGGTTACTCAATCAACGATACAGTGGTTATCTTCGACCGTATTCGTGAGTACATTGGTCTCTATCCAAAGCGTGATATGAAGACTAATATCGACTCAGCAATCTGCGCTACATTGTCACGTACTATCAATACATCAGGTACTACACTCGTTACCCTGTTGTCAATCTTCATCTTCGGTGGTGAGACAATACGTGGTTTCGTATTTGCGTTGATTCTCGGTGTTATTATCGGTACTTACTCTTCAGTATTTATTGCAACGCCTATTGCATATGATCTTCAGCGCAAGAACAAGTAATTTCTTG
>JAZNQJ010000167.1:0-6095 GCA_045590115.1 Alistipes sp.
AGCATAGCCATCGAAGGTGACAACTGCCGAGTTATACCCCTCATTTTTATACTCCTTGATTTTGCCCTTGCCGACATTTTCGCCCCATACGCCTACTGATGTCTCCATATTCATGCGAGACCAGTCAACCCATATATATGGCGCATCATAAGGTCCTCTATATGTCGATGTAGACCACTCAAGATGGCCCTTGCTCCAATCCAGAGAGATGAATAATGTTTTGTCGGGAGATTGCACATAGACACCATCAGGGCTCTTAGCATTTGCACTAAGGCAGATTATCAGTGCTGTAAATATTAGTAGAATCTTCTTCATGGCAGTGTTGTTTACTTCTTTTCGGCAGTTGATAATAGACCGCACGCCGCCTCTATATCCTCGCCACGTGAGGCACGCAACGTAGTCTGAATGCCTCGCTTGGTAAGCGTATCACGAAACTCTATAATTCGCTCTAACTCAGGAGAGTAGAAAGGCGAGTCGGGGATACGGTGGAAGCGGATAAGGTTGATACGACACTTGATGCCATCCAATAGGCGTGATAGCTCCTTGATATGGCGTGCGGAGCAGTTCATATCCTCCAACACGATATACTCGAACGACACTCGGCGCTGGTGCGTAAAGTCGTAGCGGCGCAGAATGTCGCACACCTCCCATATGGAGTAGGCATTCTCTATTGGCATAATCTCACGACGCTCCTCAGGGAATGGGTTGTGGAGCGATACGGCGATATGCACCTTTGACTCATCAAGCAATCGAGGGAGGCTCTTGGCAACACCCGCCGTAGATACCGTAATACGTGTTGGCGACCATGCCATACCCCAATCTGAGGTCAGGATGTCGAGCGTACGTAGCACATTATCAAGGTTGTCGAGAGGCTCACCCATGCCCATAAAGACAATGTTAGTGAGCCTATCACGCTCAGGGATAGATATCACCTGATTGATAATCTCGGTAGAGGTTAGATGGTGGCGGAAGCCCATACGTCCTGTGGCGCAGAACTTACAACCCATGCGACACCCCGCCTGCGAAGATACGCAGAGGGTCATACGCTCGCCATCGGGGATAAGTGCCGACTCGATATATTCGCCCTCGGAGGTTGCAAAGAGGTATTTCTTCGTTCCATCGCTCGATGTCGACACCTTGAGAGGTGCCGAGAGTCCAAGTTCGCAATGCTCCTTGAGTCGCTCACGAGCCACCTTAGAGAGGTTGGTCATAGCATCGATATCGGTGACAAAGTGGTTATATAGCCATCCCACGATCTGCTTTGCTGCAAATCGAGGAAGCTCAAGTTGTTCACACAGAGCCTTTAAGTCGTCGAGCGATGCTCCGTAAAGTCGTGGTTTTATACTCTTTGTCATAGGTTATCAGCGCTAATCCCGACTACAAAATTAATAAAAATAAAATATTTTTCTGCCGAAAGTTAGAATTTTTAGGAATTTATATGTATCTTTGCGTTGTGTGGTGTGCGTGTACTGCGCACGAGGCACACATCTTAGGAGTGTAAGTAATTAAAAACTAAAAAATTAACTATAAATGGAGATTAAGAAATCACCTAAAGCAGATCTCGAGAACAAAAAGGGACTCTTTTTGGAGATCGGCCTCGTAATTGCACTTTTAGTATGTGGTGCAGCATTGGCTTTCAACACAAAGCCCGAACCAGAGCCTTACACACCTCCAAAGCAGGATGTGCGTGAGCAGGAGATCGAGATGGAGCGTACCGTTCAGGAGCAGGAGCAGCAGCAGCCAGAGCAGCAAAAGGCTAAGACCCAGGTACTCGCTGACGTACTTACCATCGTATCTAACGACACTAAGATTGAGACCCCAGACCTCTTGTTCTCTGATGATGCGTCAGCATTCGAGGACTTCGAGTTCGAGGTAGAGGAGGTTGTTGAGAACATCGTTGAGGAGGAGATCTTCGTTACAGCTGAGGAGATGCCTACATTCCAGGGTGGCGACCTCTCTAAGTTCCGTAACTGGGTTCAGACTCATGTGAAGTATCCACAGATCGCACTTGAGAATGGTATCCAGGGTAACGTGGTTATCAAGTTTGTCGTTGAGAAGGACGGTAAGCTCTCTAACATCCAGGTGCTTCAGACTCCTGATAAGACCTTGGCCGATGCCGCAGTTCAGGTACTCCAGAAGTCTCCAAAGTGGAAGCCAGGTAAGCAGCGTAACAAGCCTGTGCGTGTTACCTACACCCTACCTGTATCGTTCAAGATTCAGCAGTAACGATCCACTACAACAAAACAAGGGGTTCCGCTTCATTAGTGGCACCCCTTTATTTATATACCACAACGGTGGTTTACCTATTTATATAATAGATGAAAGAGGAAACACAGAAAGAGAGTCTTAAACGCCGCCGCCTCGACCCACAGCCTACGGTCGAGGAGCGTGAAATACGTGCTGTGCTTGTGGCCGTAATTCGTGATAGCCAAAACCCCGATACCGCACACGAGTATCTCGATGAGCTCGAGTTCCTGGCCGAGACTGCAAACATACGTAGCGTGAAACGCTTTACCCAGCGTCTGCCACAGCCACTATCTAAGATATACGTAGGCCCTGGTAAACTCGAAGAGATAGCACTATGGTGCAAGGAGAACGAGATCGACATCGCCATCTTCGATGATGAGCTGTCGCCAGCGCAGACACGCAACATCGAGCAGGCGATGCCCTGCAAGGTGATGGATCGTACACGCCTAATTCTCGACATCTTCATGTCACGAGCGCAGACCGCCTATGCCAAGACACAGGTAGAGCTGGCGCATAACGAGTATATGCTTCCACGACTTACGGGCATGTGGACCCACCTTGAGCGTCAGAGAGGTGGTACGGGAACTCGTGGTGGTGCTGGTGAGCGAGAGATCGAGACCGACCGCCGTATCGTGCGTAACCGCATCACAAAGCTCAAGGAGGACCTCAAGAAGATTGACCGCCAGATGGCTGTGCAACGCTCCAATCGTGGTCAGATGGTGCGTGTGGCATTGGTGGGATATACCAATGTGGGTAAGTCTACGCTGATGAACCTGCTGTCGAAGAGCGAGGTGTTTGCCGAGAATAAACTCTTTGCTACGCTCGACACCACGGTGCGTAAGGTGGTCTTTGACAACCTGCCATTCCTGATGTCCGATACCGTAGGATTCATCCGCAAGCTCCCCACAGAGCTTATCGAGTCGTTCAAGTCGACACTCGATGAGGTGCGTGAGGCCGACCTGCTGCTACATGTGGTAGATATCTCGCACCCAGGCTTCGAGGATCAGATTGCAGTAGTCAAGCAGACGCTTGCAGATATAGGTGCTGGCGACAAGCCTACATTCTTGATATTTAACAAGATAGACGCATATACATACACCCCAAAGGAGGAGGATGACCTTACGCCAGCAACCAAGGAAAACCTATCGCTCGACGACCTTAAGAAGAGCTGGATAGCCAAGGCCAACACCCCATGTATATTTATCTCGGCAAGGGATAAGACCGGTGTAGACAAGCTCCGCTCCGACCTCTATGGCATGGTGCGTGAGATTCATGCTGGCCGCTATCCGTTTAACAACTTCTTGTACTAAACGTCCGAAAACCAAACTTCTACAACTATGATAAAGGTACTTAACACCGAGAACACCATTCTCAATAAGTTTCTTGCCCAGATGCGCGATAAGGATATTCAGCGTGACTCAATGCGCTTCCGCCGTAACATGGAGCGTGTAGCCGAGATTATGGCCTACGAGATATCTAAGCACCTGAACTACCGTACACGCATGGTGGAGACACCACTTGGCGTAGCCGCTGTGGAGGAGATTGACGATAAGATTGTTATCGCCACAATCCTACGTGCAGGACTACCATTCCACCAGGGTTTCCTCAACTACTTCGATGATGCTGACAACGGCTTTGTGTCGGCATACCGCAAGAGTCGCCCCGATGGTTCGTTTGTTGTCGACGTGGAGTATGTCTCTACATCCGCACTTACTGGCAAGACCCTTATCCTCGTAGACCCAATGTTGGCCACAGGCACCTCGCTGATGCTCGTATATGATGCGTTGGTGCGTCGTGCTGGCGAGCCTGAGCATACCCACTTTGCTGCAGCCTTCGCCTCAGAGCAGGGCGTGGAGTATGTCAAGCGTCACGTAAACCCTGCAAAGTGTACGCTGTGGTGCGCTGCTGTAGATGAGGAGCTTACCTCAAAGTCGTACATCGTACCAGGCATTGGTGATGCTGGCGACTTGGCATATGGGGAGAAGCTATAGACTATAACACATTTATTTACAATATATTAAATGAATAAAAGCATGAAATACGCTATTATATCTACCGAGAAGGGCGACATGAAGGCTGAGTTGTATACCGACGCTACGCCTATCACCGTTGACAACTTCGTGAAGCTCGCCGAGAGTCACTTCTACGATGCCCTCACGTTTCATCGTGTGATTCCCGATTTCGTTATTCAGGGTGGCTGCCCTAAGGGCGATGGCACAGGAGGCCCAGGATATACTATCCCTTGTGAGACACGCACCGAGCGTCAGTACCACGATCGTGGTGTGCTGTCTATGGCTCATCGTGGCCCAAATACAGGTGGCTCGCAGTTCTTCATCTGCCATAACCGCATGAATACACAGCACCTCGATGGCGTGCATACATGCTTCGGTAAGGTGGTTGAGGGTCTCGACGTTAACGATGACATCCGCCCTGGCGACCTTATCCTCTCTATTACCATTGTTGAGGAGTAATGCTTGGCGGGGTGAAGGAGTTTAAGCCGATATTTGACTACGACGCTCAGGGGCCGCTATATATCGCAGGCCCTTGCAGTGCCGAGAGTCGTGAGCAGGTGCTTACGGCAGCACGTGGTGTGGCGGCTGCGGGCATTAAGATATTTCGTGCTGGCGTGTGGAAGCCACGAACCAAGCCCGGCATGTTTGAGGGCGTGGGTGCTGAGGCCCTTGAGTGGCTACGTGAGGCTAAAGAGGAGTGTGGGCTGAGCGTCATCACCGAGGTTGCCACACCCGAACACCTCGAGGCAACACTTCGAAGCGGTATCGATGGCGTATGGATTGGCGCACGTACCACAACAAACCCCTTTGCCATGCAGCAGATTGCCGATGCCCTTGCGGGTGTAGATATCGCTGTGCTTGTTAAGAACCCCGTAATCCCCGATGTAAACCTCTGGATAGGCGCTATCGAGCGTATATATAATAGTGGCGTGCGTCGCATTGCTGCTGTGCATCGTGGCTTCGGCACACATCAGGCCACGCTCTACCGCAACGACCCACATTGGTCGGTGCCTATCGAGCTACACCGCCTACTCCCCGAGATGACCATACTCTCCGACCCCAGCCATATAGGTGGCCGTCGTGACCTTATCGCACCACTCTCGCAGCAGGCTCTTGATCTTGGCTTTGAGGGTCTTATGATCGAGTGCCACCCACAGCCTGATAAGGCTCTCAGCGATGCTAAGCAGCAGATTACTCCTGAGGTGCTACGCAAAATCCTCTCAAGCGTGGTGTGGCGACGTACGCCTGCCGATGCCGATGTGCTGCGAGATTTCCGCATGCATATCGACACTATCGACAACCGCCTCATCGAGCTTTTGGCAGAACGTATGGAGGTAGCACGTGGTATCGGAGAGCTAAAACGTAGACATGGTATGGCCGTTGTGCAACGTGAACGCTTCAACGAGCTTTTGGAGGCTGCCGAAGATAGGGCTGAGGCTATGGGCGTATCTCGACAGTTTATCCATCAGATTTTCAGTGCAATACACGAGGAATCTGTACGACAGCAGGTAGATGGTTTAGAAAAAAAATGAAAAAAAGTGTAATTTTTTTGCGAAAAAGTTTGCAGATATAAAAAATATGTGTACCTTTGCACTCGCAATCGGAAAGGGTTGCACAGTTCTAAACACAATGCGGAAATAGCTCAGTTGGTAAAGTCGGATCGTAGCCATGTCGTTCTGTGAGCCAAGGAGTTGCAAAGCTGTATTGTCTTCCTAAGACCGCTTGGCCTCCGACTTCGAAAAAGTTTGCAGATATAAAAAATATGTGTACCTTTGCACTCGCAATCGGAAAGGGTTGCACAGTTCTAAACACAATGCGGAAATAGCTCAGTTGGTA
>JAZNQJ010000168.1:0-20542 GCA_045590115.1 Alistipes sp.
GCCATACGCACAGAAGCCTTTAATCGACTGGTTGCTCGACGAGTACAGCATCGATTTACACAAATATATTATAGATGGATTCATTACCATCGGTGATATGGAGGCTGAGGATAGCAAAGACCTATTACCAGGCATCATCACTATCGGTGTGTCGGAGGATAACAGCGTATTGCTCGGTATCACCAACACCGGAATGGGTTGGGTTACATACGTTATCGACCTCAATGGTGCTCCATTGGAGTAATCTTCGAAGATAGACAATAAACATAGATGCGACCCGCCGATTGGCAGGTCGCATCTATATTATAAACCCCTCTGCGTAGAGTGTATAACACTAAATCATAACAAGGTGGTTCTTGATGGCATACACCACAAGATTAGCCGTATTCTTACACCCTGTTTTCTCAAGGATATTGGCACGATGCTTATCTACCGTACGCTTAGAGATAAACAACTTGTCGGCAATCTCCTGATTGGACAATCCTCGACATACCTCCACCAAGATGCCTATCTCACGCTCCGAGAGCGCATCCTCGTCGTTAGATACGGTGGTAGCAAGGCGGCTCATATTACGTGTGAGCGACTGTAGCAACGCCTCGCTAAAGTAGCTGTCGCCATTCATCGCAGTATCGATGGCCGCATGCACCTCCTCGATATCAGAGTCCTTAAGCAGAAAGCCCGAAGCACCACTCTCCACCATGAGAGTGTAGAAATGCTCATCTCCATACATCGACAGGGTGATGATACGTAGCTCAGGGCGCTCGGCCAAGGCACGACGTGTGGTCTCTGAGCCATCGATGCCTGGCATCGAGATATCCATGAACACAACGTCTACATCTATCGTTGGCAATATGGCAAGAAACTCCTCGCCACTACCCACATCGGCAACAACCTCATAGCCTGGGTGCTGCGAGAGTAGGCCTGCAAGACCCGTACGAAACAACGTATGGTCGTCAACAAGTGCTATTTTAACTCTTCTCTCCATTTCTTTCCTTTATCTTTAGTCGGCGTAGGTCACGCTTCGATAGTTGCATCATGGTAGAGGTGATAGATACCTCAAAGTGTGCTGTCATGCCACTGCCAGGCTTGCTATGAAGCTCAAACTTACCACCAAGCGATGATATTCGTGACTTGATATTCTGAATTCCCATGCAGTGGTCGGCAACCTTGCTTGGCTCAAAGCCACAGCCATCATCCGAATAATCCACAACAAGCTGCTCGCCAGGGTTGCGCAGCTCCACAACGATATTTTTGCACCCCGAGTGCTTGAGCGAGTTGTTGATAAGCTCGCATACCACACGATAGATAATAACCTCAATGTTAGAGTCGTAGCGCTCCGAACGCAGCGAGGTGCGAAACTCTATCTTCACATCGTGCAGAGCCATGGTGCGATCCACAAAGTTGCGAATGCCACGCATAAGGCCAAAGTTGTTAAGCACGTGTGGCGAGAGGTTATTCGATATCTCACGCAGCGAGCGTATGGCCTCATCAATGACCGCAGCGGTATTCTGCAATGTGGCACGATCCTTATCAGGTAGCTCGGCACGTGAGAGCGCCGAGAGCGACATCTTTGCCGAAGAGAGCAAAGGGCCAAGACCATCGTGAAGATCTCGTGATATAGAGGCTCGTGAGCGCTCCTCAGTACGAAGCACCGCTGTCATAAGGCGATTCTCCAACAGGCGACGGTGATAGGCCATGCGGTCGACATGATTTACGAGCAGACGTGCGCAGACAACACTCATTGAGAAACATACCGACACAAGGATACCAATCCATGCAAACGTGAGGTTAGAGATAACATAGCCATCAAACCTCAGCAGCTGCATGACACGCTCGGCACTGAGCGCCCCAAGGCCGATGATACAGCTAATCCACAGCGCACTATACTTGGTCTCACGCACCAACAGCAACGCTATGACCATCGCAACAAGCTGCATCACGATGGCTACAATCATCAATATTTCGACACCTGACATACCCCGCTACCCTACTTAATCACACCCTTAAGGCTACCAAGCATACGGTAGTCGGTCATATCCACCTGCACAGGTACTACAGCAACATACTTATGTGCTAATGCCCACTCATCGGTATCCTCTGCCTCAGGCTCTGCATTCTGGAATGCTCCCGTAAGCCAGAAGTAGTCCCTACCCTGCGGATCCTGCCTTGCATAGAAATCCTCACGCCAGAAGCCTCGTGTCTGGCGACATAGACGTATGCCCTGAATCTCGCTTGCGGCACAACGTGGCACGTTGACATTAAGGCACAATGGGCGAGGCAGACTATCGGCAGCCGCCATCACCGAGCTGATAACCTTGCGGCCATACTCCACAGCACCCTCAAAGTCAGCATCGGCAGCGTGGTCATCCAACGACAGACCAATAGCTGGTATGCCATAGAAGCTACCCTCAATGGCTGCTCCCATAGTTCCTGAGTACATCACGTTCACCGCAGCATTTGAGCCATGGTTGATACCCGAGATCACAAGGTCGACCTTACGCTCAGCAAAGAAGTGGTCAAAGGCAATCTTAGCACAGTCGACAGGAGTACCCGAGAAGGCATATATCTCCACATCCTCGGAAGTCTCCACCTGACGAAGAAAGAGTGGCTGGTTGATGGTTATCGCCTGGCTCATGCCACTCTGCACACGCTCAGGGGCAATGGCCACAACACGGCCAAACTCACGAGCAAGGTTTACAGCCGCACGAAAACCCTTCGAGAGGTAGCTGTCATCGTTAGTAACAAATATTAGTGGTCTATTCTGCATAGTATTATCCCATATATACGCCCTCATCCTCAGTGCTGGCATCGAGGCGGATAGCAATCATTATTAGTATAGTAAAGGCCAACAGCGATGAGCCACCATAGCTCATCAGCGGCAACGGAATACCCATCACAGGCATCAATCCGATGGTCATACCTATATTTACCCACACGTGAAAGAGCAGAATTGCCGCAACAGAGTAGCAGTATACCCTACCAAAAGGCTCTTTGATACGCTCACCCATGCGCATGAGGCGCAGTATGAGGGCGATATAGAGTATCACTACCAACGAGGCTCCCACAAAGCCTCCCTCCTCGCCAGGAGTACAGAAGATAAAGTCGGTATGCTTCTCTGGCAGGTAGCCATACGTTGTCTGTGTACCCTTCAAGTAGCCCTTGCCAAACACACCTCCCGAACCGATTGCAATAAGCGATTGGTTGACATTATAGTCGATTCCCTGAGGATCACTCTTAATGCCTACGTAGGTAAGTATTCGATCCTGCTGGTGAGGCTTAAGCTGCGAGAATAGCGCATCGCACGTAGGCACAAACAGCATGGCGTAGACAAACATGATAATCGGCCATAGGATGACCGTAGCACGCTGCTTGATAGCCACAGCACCCAGCACCACAGCAGCAATACCACAAACAATCATCAGCGCAGCATAGCCACTAAGCGGTGTGGTAAGTGCCAGGAGTAGCGACAGCAGAAATACCGCAGCAAGGCAGCGCACATGACCCTCAATCTCGCCTGTATTGAGTATACTGTAAAGGGTGAAGAGTATAAGTAGCGTGACAAATATCGCTTCAGGTGTAAAGATAAATGAGGCGATAAAGAGCAACACGCTAAATATCATCGGGAAGTATATATACTTGGTCAAACCCTCACGAATGAACACAAAGAGGAATGAGCAAAGCACAAGTCCTGAGCCGGTATCGTTCTGAATGATGATGATAATCAGCGGAACAAGGATTACAAGAGCCACCTTAAACAGGTCTCGCACACGATTTATGTTGAACGAGAAGTCGCTCATAACACGTGCCACCATCAGCGCCGTAGCAATCTTAACAAACTCTACAGGCTGCATACGCACGCTACCAAACTCAAACCATGCCTTAGCACCATTGACCTTAACACCAAACAGCAGTACGGCAATAAGCGACAACAGACCAAGCACATAGAGCGGGTAGGAGAACATATGTATATAGCGGGTGTCAATGAGTAGTATCACCACCGCAAAGACCATAGCAATACCAGCCCACATAATCTGCTTCATATAGTTGTGGCTCAGCGACAGGAAGTTCTCCATATCAGGGTCGTACGACGCTGAGATAATCGAGACAATACCAATGACCACAAGGGCCAAGTAGAGACCTAAGGCCATCATGTCGACACGACCAAAGAGCGAGCCTTGGTTTTGGGCTACCTGATAGCCCGTTGATGTATTAAACTGCGATAACATGAACTCTACTTTTTAGGGTGTTGCTGGTCGTACTTACGCTGCTTAGCGTCGTAGTAGCCGTAGTTAATCTTATAGTCAAGCACCTTCTGCAACATCTCCTGTCGCTTGATGGTGTCAGTGAGGTATAGCTCCTCGATAAGGCTGGCGATAGGCACCGCCACATCCGAGCCGAAGCCACCATGCTCGACATATACCGAGATTGCAATCTGAGGGTTGTTCTTAGGTGCAAACGAGAGGAATGTCGAGTGGTCGGGATAACGCTTACCATTGGCATCACGACGGTTATGCTCGGCAGTACCTGTCTTACCGCACACATCCCAGCCATCGAGCTTAGCAAGACGTGAGGTACCATCATCGTTAACACTAAGCCACATACCATCAATGATAGGCTGATAGTTACGCTCGCTGACCATGGTATAATGGCGCTCGTAGAAGCGGGCATCTATAGAGTCACGACCATCTATGGCCTTTACGATGTGTGGCGTGATATAGTAACCTCGATTGGCAATGATGGCTGCAAGGTTGGCCATCTGCAGAGGTGTACATGCCATCTCGCCCTGACCAATAGCACACGATATCACTGTACCCCAATTCCAGCGGCCATCGTAGCCCTTGTCGTAGAACTCTGTAGTAGGTACAAAACCCTTGCTCTCGCCATAAAGGTCACAACCGAGCCTATCTCCAAAGCCGAAGCTTCGCACATACTCAGTCCAGCGACGCATACCATCCTTGATGCTACCATACTTAGGGTTGGTGATGATATCCTTGAACACATAGCAGAAGTAGGCATTACATGACTCTGCCACAGCACGACGCAGGTTAAGTGGCGAGTCGTGGTTGTGACACTTCATCGTACGGCTATTCTTGCCCACACCATATGTGAAACCTAAGCTACATGGATGCTTATCCGATGGGTGGAGGACACCCTCCTCAAGACCGATGAGTCCCTGCACAAGTTTAAACGTAGAGCCTGGGGCATAATGCTCCTTTAGCGCACGTGTAAATTGTGGCTGCTGCTGGTTACGTGTCATGTCCAGGAAGTTCTGGTTACGCTGGCGGCCTACCATAAGGTCGGGGTTGTATGTTGGTGACGACACCATGACAAGTATCTCACCCGTTGCTGGCTCGATAGCCACCACAGCACCCACCTTACCGACCATAAGCTTCTCGGCAAACTCCTGCAGACGAGCATCAATCGTAGAGGTAAGCTGTGTACCCTTGATAGGCAGCACATCAAGCTCGCCATTCTTATACGAGCCTACGATAGCTCCTCGGGTATCCTTGGCGTAGTAGCTCACACCCTTCTCGCCACGTAGGTATGTCTCATAGGCCGACTCGATACCACCAATGCCGATATAGTCGCCAATAGAGTAATACTCCCACTTGATATGGTTCTCGTTTACCTCGCTCACATATCCAAGTAGGTTACCACCCACCTGACGAGGATACTCACGTGCCGTACGGAAGCGGGTATAAAAGCCCTTAAAGTCGCTCTCATCAAATATCAGCTTAGCCTCTTGCGACAGGTAGCCCACCACAAGGTGCGGACGACGTGACGCCGGGCCTGCACGACGCAGCTCACGACGCAGCTTCTCCATAGGGATATTGAGGATTGTAGCCAGGCGCACTGAGTCGAAGCCCTCCTTGGGGATATCACGTGTTACAACCATCACATCGTAGCACACACGACTACGTATGAGATACTCACCACGACGGTCAAGTACCTCACCACGCATAGGATACTCGGTATCTACACGCATGATGTTGGCCTCCGCCTTAGCCTTATATTGGTCGTCGATAATCTGCACGTAGAACAGGCGACCAAGTATGATTGCTGCTGCGAGCAATACCACAGTCTGCAACCTGTGGTAGCGCATCTCTCCTCTATTCTTCACCGCCATCTTTAGTAGACTTTAGAGGTGAATAGACGCACAATAGGCCATGATATGAGCAACGAGCATAGTGTGCTTAGGATGATGGTCATCAGCAGTCGGAAGAAACCTACAAACGAGAGTGTCTCCATCACGAAGAATAGCGTATGGTAGAGAAGTAGCGCTGTGGCCACATATATCATCAGCTGACCAAGAGGCATGCGTGCCAAGAGCTGTGACTGATCGGTAGAGTCCAACGAGCGACGTGTTGTCAGATACAACAACGCCGAGCGGAATAGGGCTATGGGCAGCAGTGTGATAACATATATTCCCGAACCTCCGAGCAGTAGATCCATGAGCAGTGCGATGAGATATGTGGTGAGAAGCACCCATATTGATCGCCACTCTACGGGGAGTAGTAGCACGATGAGTGGGAAAATCATAGGACGAATCCATATCGATAGTGACGTTCCAAGGTCGATATTATCGAGCAGAAACACCTGCACGAACAATACCACCAACGTTAGCCATATATGAGGAGTGTACTTGTACATAGTTTAAGCTATTTTGTTGTGCCATTAGGTGTTGACTGACCCTCAAGGTTATCCATCAGCGTTTCAATCTCGCCATAGTGGGTATTCTCCACTATAAGCACGTTGTCGAGTGCCGACATGTCGGCAGCGAGCTTCAGACGTGCCGAGTATGCTGTCTTTGCAGCATTATGCTCGAACGACTCGATGTGTCCCACAACAACGCCTTTGGGCAGACGCTCCGACCACGCCTCTACGGCCATGCCCACCTCAGGCTGGGCATATGTCGACACATCGATAATGTCGACATGATATGGCGATGATCCTGACCAGCGTAGCGAGCAGGTGTAGTTTGTCATCGAGAGGCTCGCACCCATCGTGAACTCGGTGTTAAGCACCGGCATTGCTACAGAGTAGCGTTGCGAGCAATGAATGATATAACCTACAAGGTTTTTGTCGGGCGTGATGACACCCATGTTTTTCTTGATACCATCCCTAAGTCCCTTGTCCAGCACGATATAGTTGCGCTGGTGACTGATTGTCATCGAAGCCACACGTGCAGGATAGTAGCGATAGTGCAGATCATCCTCCTCGGCCATCTTACGCTGCCACGATGCCTCGGTATAGTCTGCCAAGAGTTCACGTTCTCGCTCCAATGTCTGCTCCAACTCGGCAATACGGCGGTTGAGTAGAGCGTTCTCGCCAGGTAGCGAGAAGAAGTGGTCGATGTTGGTAATCTTCTTCGACACATAACCACCTACAGCCGTTGTACGCGACAGGATCTTGGCCTCGGTATATGGCGATGAGGTAGCATACTGCCATATGGCGATGCTCTCAAGTAGTACGAAGAGTAGCACTACGTATATACGCTTGATAAACTCTAAAAGTCTATGCATAATCTCTCTTTGAAAGAGGCTGCACGACACCTCTGCCGACAGCCTCCCAATTATTTATTTACTCTCAACCTGTTGCAAGAAGGTCATCTAATAATCACCACCACTTGCTCACTCAATTTGTTGCAAGAAAGCATTGCTCGGCGAATTTCAAGACGATGGGCTGTACTTAGGCGTACTGCCCATTGGCGAGATAATTCGTTAGCGGCAGTAGATGATGCCTTATTGCATCAAATTACTTGTCGCCACCCATCAAGAACGAGAAATTACCAATATTCTTGAGAGCGATACCCGTACCACGAGCAATAGCACGCAGTGGATCCTCAGCGATGTGTACAGGCAGACCAGACTTCTTGGTAAGACGCTTGTCAAGACCCTTGATAAGCGCACCACCGCCAGCGAGGTATACACCATTCTTCACAACATCAGAGTACAACTCTGGTGGCATCTCCTCAAGCACCTTCATAAGTGCGTTATCGAGTTTCACGAGCGACTTGTCGAGAGCGTAAGCAATCTCGCTATAGGTGAGTGTTACGGTTTGTGGCTGCGAGGTGAGCATGTTAGAACCTGTGAAGATATAGTCGTCAGGCTCGTTGTCAAGCTCAGGCACAGCAGCACCAATAGCACACTTGATCTCCTCAGCTGTACGCTCGCCAATCTTCACACCATGCTGCTGGCGGATGTAGTTCTGGATATCTGCAGTGAAGACATCACCAGCTACGTTGATTGACTCTGAGCATACGATACCTCCCAACGAGATACAAGCGATCTCAGAGGTACCACCACCGATGTCGATGATAAGGTTACCCTCTGGAGCCTCTACATCGAGGCCGGCACCAAGGGCTGCAGCCATAGGCTCAAACACCAGGTAGATCTCACGACCACCAGCATGCTGCGCTGAGTCACGTACGGCACGAATCTCAACGTTGGTAGAGCCTGAAGGGATACAAATCATCATCTTGAGTGATGGTGCAAACATGCCACGTGCGGCATTCACCTTCTTGATGAAGCCACGCAACATAAGCTCTGTTGCCTCAAAGTCGGCGATAACGCCATCCTTCAAAGGGCGGATGGTACGAATATTGGGATTTGTCTTACCATCCATCAGGCGCGCCTTGTGACCGATAGCCATAAGGTTACCTGTCTTGATGTTTACCGCTACAATAGATGGCTCGTCAACAACGACCTTGCCGTTGTGCATAATAAGAGTATTGGCCGTACCCAAGTCAATGGCCAACTCCTGTGTCAATGAAAAAAGTCCCATATCTCTTAATTTTATTTTTTCAATTAAGGTTGTCGTTTGGCTCCAAAACCGTCATATTTTGCACAAATAAATTTACACAAAATGACAAAAAATTAGCCAGCGAACTCAAATAACTGATACACAACAACATAAGCGAATCGTATCGCACACGTGCGTGTATTCAACGGCAAAGATAGAAAAAAGAAGTGGAGAATTTGCAATTTCCGCAACTTTTTTATTAAATTTGTGAATAATTTTTCGCTTATGATACCAGACAACAACGCCAAATGTGCCGTTCTCGGCTACGGCAGCTGGGCAACAGCAATAGTAAAGACACTTACAACAAACCGCCATCATGTAGATTGGCTGGTGCTGAACGACGATATTCGTGCCTCGCTCATCGAGCGTGGCCGCAACCCAAAGTATCTCCCATGGTGCGACATCGATCGTGAGTATATAACCCCTTCGGCAGATATCAACGAGGTGGTGCGTGATGCCAACGTCATCTTCTTAGCTATGCCATCGGCATTCCTCACCAAGTTCCTCGCACCCCTTAGCGAGTCGCTGCGTGACAAGATTGTGGTATCGGCCGTAAAGGGCATTATCCCTGGCGACTACCTTACAATCGTGGAGCATATGAACCGCTACTACGATGTGCCAATGAGCAATATAGCGGTTGTCACAGGCCCCTCTCATGCTGAGGAGGTGGGACAATGCCGCCTATCGTATCTAACTGTGGCATCGGAAGATACCGACACTGCAAAGATTGTCGAAGGTCTTCTGGCCAACGACTTCTTCCGATGTAGTCTCTCGCACGACGTACTCGGTGTTGAGGCCGCTGCAATCATGAAGAATGTCTATGCCTTAGCAGTAGGTATTGCCGTAGGTCTAAGATATGGCGACAACTTCTTGGCGGTGCTTATCTCTGGCTGCGCCAACGAGATGAACCGCTTCCTTAGCGAGGCAGTACCCATCGAGGGTCGTAACATCAACGCAGCAGCATATATGGGCGACTTGCTCGTTACGTGCTACTCACCACTAAGCCGTAACCGCCGACTTGGAACACTCCTCGGCAAGGGATGCTCCGTTAAGAGCGCACTCAACGAGATGACCATGGTTGCAGAGGGCTACTATGCCGCAGAGTCTATCCGTCGCAGCTCGATGCGCCGTAGCATCGAAATGCCTATTGCGGATATGGTTTGGGAGGTGCTGTACAATAACGCCTCGGCACGTGATGCGATGCTCTCGCTAACAAAGATTCTCAAGTAATTTAATCAAAAAAACATACTGATATGAAGCTAATTAACTTTAATGCCGCACACTCAGGTGTGACTATCACAGATGATATGCAGCGTGCTGCTGCTGAGGCTAACGCCCTACTACACAACGGCAAGGGCGCAGGTAACGACTTCCTTGGCTGGGTAAACCTCCCATCGTCAATCACCAACTCAGAGCTTAGCGAGATTAAGCGTGTTGCCGACAACCTTCGCTCAAAGGCTGAGGTTGTAGTATGTATCGGCATCGGCGGCTCATACCTCGGTGCTAAGGCCGTGCTTGAGGCTATGAGCAACTCGTTCGAGTCGCTAAAGAAGAGACACAACAACCCTACTATCGTATTTGCTGGCGAGAATATCTCTGAGGACTACACTTTCGAGCTTATGGATGCTCTCAAAGAGTACTCTATCGCAGCAATCGTAATCTCTAAGTCGGGTACCACCACTGAGCCAGCTATCGCCTTCCGCCTTCTCAAGGCTGAGATTGAGCGTCGCTATGGCAAGGCTGAGGCTGCAGAGCGCATCGTAGCAATTACAGATAAGGCACGTGGCGCACTCAAGACCCTCGCAACACAGGAGGGCTACCCAACATTCGTTATCGAGGATAACGTGGGTGGTCGCTACTCTGTTCTCTCGCCCGTAGGCCTTCTTCCATTGGCTGTTGCAGGCGTAGATGTCGAGGCATTCGTTGAGGGCGCACTCGATATGGAGCGTCTCACAGGCGAGAATACACCTATCGAACAGAACCCTGCAGCGCAGTATGCCATCGTGCGTAACGAGCTATATAAGGCTGGCAAGAAGATTGAGATTCTCGGCTCGTATGAGCCTAAGCTTCAGTATATTGCCGAGTGGTGGAAGCAGCTCTATGGCGAGTCTGAAGGCAAGGACCTCAAGGGTATCTTCCCTGCAAGCGTGACTCTTACCGCCGACCTTCACTCTATGGGTCAGTATATTCAGGAGGGTGAGCGCACACTCTTTGAGACAATCATCTCGGTGAAGAACTCAAAGTATGAGGTTAAGGTTGAGAGCGACGAGGCTAACCTCGACGGTCTTAACTTCCTCACTGGCAAGCGTCTCTCAGAGATTAACAAGATGGCTGAGCTTGGCGTACGTCTTGCACATATTGATGTTGGCGTCCCTAACCTCATTATAGAGATTGAGCGCATCGACGAGCGCACCATTGGCCAGCTGCTCTACTTCTTCGAGAAGGGCTGCGGCATAAGTGGTTATTTGCTCGGTGTAAACCCATTCAACCAGCCAGGTGTTGAGGCTTATAAAAAGAATATGTTTGCTCTTCTCGACAAGCCTGGTTACGAGGAGGAGTCCAAGGCTATCAAGGCACGCCTATAATATTGATAACCAATAACTAAACAATAAAGGCCATCGAATAAACACCGATGGCCCTTGTTGTTTTATATAAGCCAGCATTTAACCATATTACAATGCTAATAGTAGGTAGATATTGTAGTCTATCAAGAGTGACAACACCCTCTATTTTTGAAAAAATTTTAGGCATAAAGATTACAACGAAACAAAAAAATACATATATTTGCACACCGAAAAATGGATAGGTGCCGGAGTGGTCGATCGGGCCGCACTCGAAATGCGGTGAACGGGCAACTGTTCCGGGGGTTCGAATCCCTCCCTCTCCGCAAAGACTACGAAGCAAGAAGATGTCGAAAGACATCTTCTTGTTTTTTATACCTATGGCACAAGCTTGCTTGATGACGGAGGTATGGAAAACAAAGAGAGCTACGCAGTAGCTTATTGCTTCGTAGTCTTTGCAAGGGCCCCTGCGGCGAGCAGAAGGGATGGGCGTTAAGCGATGCAATATGCATCGTAGCCAATCCCTCCTCCGATGATTTTGATGCAGAAAAGATGTCGAAAGACATCTTTTTGTTTTTGGGGATTATTAGGACCATTGGGACATTAAGACAATTAAGATGGTTGCGGCCAAAGCACCAACGGACACAGCGCCCGAAGCCACAGCCAATAACCTACCTCGTAATTGTCTTACTTGCTTATCGTCTCAGTTTTTATAATATCCAACAATTTCTCCAACATAGCATCCTCCCCCGAAAGGTAAACCTCAGCAGTGTATGGGATGGCTATATCAGGCATCAATACTCCATCAACAGCAAGGGTATATTCATCATACTCGGTGGTTGATACCGATGCCTCGTATAACAGCGATGAGAACCATACATCTCCTGTAACGGCCTCCCCATAACGAAGGGCATTGCGCCAAAGCGGCTCCCCCACCAATGTAGCTGAATCGTTGTACTGCAGAATGTTACAAAACGATGCTGCTATCGAGGATGTATTTCTACTCATTAAAATGTAGATATGTACATCATGGCAAATATATAACTCAGGATTGAGTTCGATTGTCTTCACTACACAACTATCGGGTAAGGTGATAGTTTGACCCACCATATCCTCCGTAATAAACTCATAGTCGGCCTCGGTTTGCGAGGAGACCCTAAGTCTTTGCGACTTCATATAGGGGATTGTGTGGCGATTGATAAACAGAGATAATAGGTTGTCAAACATATACCCACTACCACCTGTATTGTATCTGAGGTCGAGGATAATATTATTGCACCCCTTGGCCTTAAACTTCTCAATATTTGATTGCAAGACTTTGATAATTCTCGGATTATAAAAGCGAGTGAACTTTGGCAATGCGATATAACCACATTTAGCCGAGTCGTACATACGAATATTATTATCCATTGACTCCTCAATAGCTAACGATGAGGAGGCTTTTTGGGCCTTCATACCCTCTGTTGTTATCGTCATCAGCTCACCATTACGAATTAGCTGTATGGTATAATCCTTTGGAAGGTGCTGAAAATAGTAGTTTTGCAGCAAAAAACCTGGCGAGGTGTAACGATCGTGGTAATTGTATTCGAGCAGATGGGATGATTCTATGCCATTAATCGCGACAATCATATCTCCTCTATGAAATAGTGGGTTTACGGAGCTGTTTACAATCAAGGTGTCTTCAACCATCAGCAAGTTGAAACCAAGACCTCGACGTTTTTTAAGGAAGTCCCTCTTGGTCTTATAGACACGAGCGTCAATTGGTATTCTGGCACCTATACGATAGTGTGGGTCGATGTCGTGCAACCAGTCGATATAGGGGCGTAATATGTAAAACAAATCAGAGGTTAGCAGCGTATCTTTACCCAATTTTGCGCAGCGTGTGTTTATCTGCTGAAGCAGCTCCGCCTTTATTGTCGGGGTCAGCAACGAATCAACAGCAGGATGTGTCGCACTAATTGGTAAATCGGCCCAATCACCATAGTGTACCGTCTGAAGGTCACAGATAGCTGCAGCGCTATTTTTCACAGCAACCGAACGTCGCTTGATACTCTCAACATCGAGAGTTTCACCAGATGTTTGCGCCCACGATGTCTCTACACAGAGTAGCAGACAAAACAACAATAGCCATTTCATATAACAACAGATTAAAGAGTCTGCCTAAATATCAAGTATAGAGAAGCGGCAGACGCTATTAAATATTCGTATCACTTTTAGGATAACGTTTTGACTGGGGGTTTATTGCTCGTAGGTGCTAAGCGACGCTATTTACGCCCATTTTTTGTTCAAACAATGGCCACTATGAGGTTTACCTAAATTGGGAGATTTTAAGAGATTTAACGACAGCCATAGTTCCGTTAACCTCCTGAATAAAAAGCAAGCGTATCGACAAAACTGACTTTTTGTTCAGCCTCTTTGCTTCTTAATGTATTATAATTTTGGCATAGCACTATAAAATATCTTTTATAAGTGGAATATCATTATCATATTTTTATATATCTTTGCACCGGTGTAGAATTATTTTTTTTGTCCTAAAATGATTATTTGATGCAGATTAATATTCCTACTGAAAATATAAAGAAGAGGTGCAATACATTATTAGAGAGTGGCAAACGAGTAAAATCGCTACCAACATGGAGCTTGTTACTCATAATATGCGCTCTCATTATCATAACTATAGCCTCACTCTTTTTTCTCAATAAACCGAAGAGAATAACTCACATATACCCCACTGTCGAGGCGCAACCCGTAGTAGTGGACGATGTCGAGTTATATGGCGAATATGCAGGAAAAATCAAGGCAAAACAGCATGTTGAAGTGCGTGCCAGAGTTGAGGGCTACTTGGAGAAGATGCACTTCCAAGAGGGTAAATACATCAAAAAGAACGATATACTATTTACTATCGACCCTAAACTCTACAAGGCACGAGTAGAAAAGGCCAAAGCACAACTGAACAAGAATAAAGCCTTGGCACAAAAGGCAGAGCGTGACCTGGAACGCATACGTCCCCTGTATGAACAAAATGCTGCCAGCCGACTCGACTTGGACAATGCCATCGCCGCATACGAGAGTGCCAAGGCAGAGGTAATAATGAGTGAAGCCGACCTCATACAAGCCGAGATAGCATTGAGCTACACTGTGGTGCGTTCGCCCATATCAGGATTTATCAGCGAGAGTGACGCCGACATAGGAACACTGGTGGGTCCTGGTGGAAAATCACTCTTGGCTAATATCGTAAATAGCGATACCGTACAGGTAAATTTCAGTATGACAGGCCTCGACTACCTTAAGAGCAAAGAGCGCAATGTCAATTTAGGTCAGACAATCGAGGAGCGTAACTGGAACCCATATATAACCATTACGCTTGCCGACCACACCGAATACCCAATAAAGGGTATAGTCGATTTTGCCGACCCACAAGTCAATCCCAACACTGGAACATTCTCGGTGCGTGCAGACATGCCCAACCCTGACCACATACTACTCCCTGGACAACTTACCAAGGTAAAACTGCTGCTCGATGTTCGAGAGAATGCAATCGTCGTCCCTAAGAAAGCTCTTGTCATTGAAAAGGGAGGTGCATTTGTATTTGTTGTCCGAAAAGACAACATAGTGGAGAAACGTTTCGTAGAAATTGGGCCTGAAATCAATAACGACGTCATTGTTGAAAGAGGACTTGGCTCAAACGAAATGATTATAGTTGAAGGTTTCCACAAACTATCTCATGGCATGCAGGTTGAGATTGTCAAACCAGCAAGCAATGAAGAATAATTTTTTTATAGATAGGCCCATTTTTTCGACAGTTATATCTATTATAATTGTTCTTACAGGTTTGATAGGAGTGATATTACTACCCATCGACCAATACCCCAATATAGTACCCCCCGTAGTCAAGATCTCTGCATCATACCCTGGAGCAAGTGCCGAGACGGTATCACAAGCCGTAGCAACTCCCATTGAGCAAGTGCTTAACGGAACACCAGGAATGCTATATATGGAGTCGAGGAGTGCCAACAATGGAAGCTTCTCGGCAACACTCACATTTGACATCTCAACCAATGCCGACTTGGCAGCCGTCGAGGTACAGAACAGAGTCAAAGAGGCCGAGTCTCGTCTGCCTGGTGAGGTGGTCCAAAATGGCATATCGATAGACAAACAGGCATCCAGCAAGTTGATGACGATAGTACTGAAATCGAGCGACCCTAAGTTTGACGAGATATATCTGAGCAACTACGCTACACTCAACGTGTTGGATATGTTGCGCCGTGTCAATGGTATTGGACAAGTATCGAACATAGGTAGTCGCTACTACGCTATGCAGATTAAGGTTCGCCCCGAAAACTTGGCAGCCCTCGGACTGACCGTACAAGATATTACCAACGCCATCAAAGAGCAGAATAGAGAGTCGGCAGCGGGTGTCATAGGACAACAACCTGTCGAAGGTATAGACATCACCATCCCCATCGTAGCTCGTGGACGACTATCATCGATAAGCGAATTTGAAGATATAGTTATCAAGGCCAATAGCGACGGCTCGATACTACGACTCAGAGATGTCGCAGACATCGAACTTGAAGCACAATCCTACAACACAGAGAGTGGTATAAACGGAGAGAATGCCGCTGTACTGGAGCTGAAAATGTTGCCAGGAATGAACGCTATGGAGGTGTCAAAAGAGGTAAAAAAAGCGATGGAAGAGATAAGTAGTAACTTCCCACAGGGAATTACGTACGAAATTCCATTCGACATGACCAATTACATTTCGCAGTCCATCAATGAGGTATATAAGACCCTGTTCGAGGCCCTTATATTGGTCATCTTGGTAGTATTTCTCTCGTTGCAGAGCTGGCGCTCAACACTCATACCAGCCATAGCAGTGCCCATCTCGCTGATAGGAACATTCGGTGTGATGCTGGTTTGCGGGTTTACACTCAACACCCTCACCTTGCTTGGTCTTGTGCTTGCCATAGGTACTGTTGTGGACGATGCTATTGTGGTGGTGGAGAATGTTGATATGCTCATGAAGAGAGATGGTTTGTCTGCCTACCAAGCGACAAAGAAGGCGATGAAAGGATTATCAGGGGCATTGATAGCCACTTCGCTTGTGCTGTGTGCAGTATTCGTTCCTGTAAGTTTCTTGTCGGGTATTACGGGCTCACTGTATCGACAATTTACCATTACCATAGCCGTTTCGGTTATCATCTCTACATTCGTAGCACTTACACTCAGTCCTGTTATGTGTTCAAAGATACTGCAAAAGAGAGAGACGAATAATCGCTGGCTAACACGCATCTTTGCGGCAATTAATCGCTGGCTCGACAAAGGCAATCAAATGTATAGCAAACTTATCAGACGTTCCATCAACAACTCATCACGTGTATTTGTATGCTATGCAGTAGCTATTGTCCTCATCCTATTGCTTACAAGATATATCCCTCAGAGCTTCATTCCGCAGGAGGATCAGGGCTACTTCACCGTAGAGCTTGAGCTTCCCGAAGGAGCATCTCTGGAGCGTACTCGCAAGGTGTCGGATCATGCTATGGAGTATCTGCTCTCGCTTGATGATGTTGAGCATGTACTCAATGTAGCAGGTAGCAGTCCACGACTCGGCACCAGTCAATCGCACTGCCAATTTACGGTTATACTGAAGGAGTGGGACGAGAGAGAGGAGAAGGAGCTGTCCAAAATAATGAAACAGATACGAGAACACTTTCACACCTATCCCGAGGCAAAAGTATATATGAATACCCCTCCGGTTATACCAGGATTGGGTACATCGGGTGGTTTTGAAATGGTACTCGAAGCCAGAGGTGGCATGAGTTATGACAACCTTAAAGCTGCTACCGACACGCTTATCCACTACGCATCACAACGAAAAGAGTTGGCACGTGTATCCTCTTCGATGCAGAATGAGATACCGCAGTTGTACTTAAATATCGACCGTGACATGGCAAAGCTCATGGGCGTATCTGTTGCAGATATTTTCACAACGATGAAGACATACACAGGGTCGGTATATGTCAATGACTTCAATCTTTTCAATCGTGTATATCGTGTATATCTTCAAGCCGAGGCCCCATATCGAGCTCACCCCGACAATATGAACTTGTACTTTGTTAGAGGTAATAGTGGCGAAATGATACCCATCACATCATTAGGTACGACCTCTTATGTCACAGGTCCAGGCAGTCTGAAAAGATTTAATATGTACTATGCGTCTACCATAACTGGTGAGAGCGCCGCAGGTTATAGTTCGGGACAAGCCATGAAGGTTTTGGAGGAGATTGCCGCTGAAAAATTACCGCCCAACATTGGCATTGAGTGGAGCGGTCTGTCGTATCAAGAGAAGAAACAGAGCGGACAGACAGGCATCGTCATACTGCTTGCCTTCTTGTTTGTCTTTCTGTTTTTGGCAGCTCAATACGAGAGCTGGTCGGTTCCTATTGCCGTGCTGCTCTCACTACCAGCCGCTTGTATAGGAGCGTTTGCCGGAATTGGAATATTCGGACTTGAAAATAATGTCTATTTCCAGATAGGTATAGTAATGCTCATAGGTATGGCTGCCAAGAATGCCATCCTCATCGTAGAGTTTGCCAAGGAGCAAGTAGAAAAAGGTGTTGATATCGTCGATGCAGCGGTCATCGCTGGCACATTGCGATTCCGCCCTATCGTTATGACATCATTGACATTTATCCTGGGCATGCTACCACTCTTGTGGGCATCGGGTCCAGGCTCGGCAAGCCGACAAAGTATCGGTGTAGGTATTTTCAGCGGTATGCTGGTTGCTATGACCATCGGTATTATTTTAGTTCCTTTCTTCTTTGTATGGATATACAAGATTAAGGAGCGTGTGAAAACTAAACGTAAAAATAGATGAGAAATATAGCATACTTTATCATCATTGTTCTGCTCGCATGCGGATGCTCTCTATCAAAGAGATGTATCCAGCCAGAGGTGGAACTTCCGACAGAAATAGTAGCTGGTATGGAGGCAGACTCGATATGTATTGCCGACTTGAAATGGTACGATATATTTGCCGACCCCTGTCTTATCGAGCTGATTGAGATGACTATCGCAAACAACAAAGATCTGCTCACGGCCTCAGCAAAGGTTGAAGAGTTGGAAAAATTATATCGAGTGGCAAAGAAGGATTACTTTCCAAAGCTCGATGCAAATGCTTATATCGACCATGAGACCACCGACAAGAGTAATGCCGAGGCCACAGCTGATTTAGAGGTATCTGCAACTTTGACACTCACTTGGGAGCTTGACTTTTTTGGACGTGTACGTTGGAATAATCGACAGGCACTTGCTAATTACCTGAAAACCGTCGAGGGGCAACGCGCCCTACAGATGGTATTGGTTGCCGATGTAGCCACTGCTTATTTTGAACTAATGGCTCTTGACAACGAATTGGAGATTATTACCCGTACTCTCGAGACACGAGAAGAGGACTTGAATAAAGCCAAACTCCGATTTGAGGGAGGACTTACCTCCGAAATTCCCTATCGACAAGCGATGGTAGAGTATGCAACAACCGCATCACTCATACCAGACCTACGTCGTAAGATTGAGACCAAAGAGAATGAGATATCGCTACTTACGGGACAAATGCCTGCACGCATTAAACGGTCAGAGATATCACGTTACAAAGATTCCAAACTGTTTCCCAATGTAGGCATCTCATCTGACCTGATTAAGCGCCGCCCCGATATTCGTGCAAGCGAACAATCCCTAAAGGAGGCAATGGCAAAAGCTGGATATGCTTGGGCTGACAGATTTCCTCGCTTTTCGATCAGTCTGCAAGGCGGATTGGAGAATAACGCTTTCAGGGGCTTTCTATCAGCTCCGTTTACATACATGATAGGAGAATTGGCGACCCCCATATTCGCTTTTGGCAAGCGCAAGGCTAAATATGAAGCAGCCATCAAGGCCTATGATGCCGAGCGCTATCAATACGAGAAGAGAGTACTACAAGCTTTTCAAGAGGTAAACGACGCTGTTATAGCCTACACTTCGGCCAGCGAAAAGGTAGAGCTTATGGATAATCTTAAAGAATCGGCTCAGAAGTACCTCAACTTAGCAGTGTTTCAGCACATCAATGGTCACATCAACTATATAAACGTACTGGACGCTCAACGCAGTTATCTCAATGCCGAAATTGATCTCTCCAACGCTATCAGAGATGAATATATTGCCCTTATAGTGTTGTATAAAGCACTTGGAGGAGGGTGGAACTAAACAACAATCTCTTAACCTAACTCCACTATAAGGGTTGTGATTTTAGGCAATGATGGTTAGTTACCACCCCCATAGTTGTCAAATACTGGAGTGAGTATCTGGGGGACAACGATCTTGTACTCTTTGAGTGAGTTTAGCCTCTTCATGCCAGCGTCAGTAAGCGCCATGTTTATCTGGCGCTTGTCGTGCGTGTCAATACTCCTATACACCAACTCTCGTCTCTCCAATGCAGATATTATCTTTGAGCAGTGCGACGCTCGCATACCGGTACGTTCGGCCACAACCGAGGCGGCGACGCTATGCTCACCAATTGCACATAGCGCCATTGCCTCATTCAGCGTAAGGCCAAGGTGGTCGGTTAGTGTGTTTTCAAGCTCCGACATAGCCGATACTATATCACGCATCACGCATATACACTTTACCTTCTCCATATTACTAACTCGTTTTGTGGTTGTAAATATCTTTGTGTACTCTATCCCCGCGATAAAAACATCTCGACCACTTGGGTAGAATGTCCACTATATAAAGAGGTTTACGTCAGATTTTTCGGCACGCTCCATATAGGTAGCAACACCTCCGACACTCACCTCATCGATTAGCTCTTCACGTTTAATGCCCATGACATCCATAGACATCTGACAAGCGATAAACTCCACACCACTGTCAAGAGCCTGCTGGCGTAGGTTCTCCAATGAGTCTACCCCTCTGAGTTTCATCAAATGACGCATCATCATACGCCCAAGTCCCAGCATATTGAACTTCGACAGTGCGAGTTTTTGTGAGTGTGATGGTAGCATCCAGCCAAACATCCTACCCCATATATCCTTCTTTACGCGAGGCTTATTTACACGCTTTATGGCGTTCAGACCCCAAAATGTGAAGAATATTGTAACTCGCTTACCCGTGGCAGCAGCGCCATTTGCGAGTACAAAGGTAGC
>JAZNQJ010000169.1:0-36881 GCA_045590115.1 Alistipes sp.
CCAGCACAGGAGGTCGCTGTTGAGCAGGTTGTAGAGGCTGAGGCTGCTGAGGTTGCTGAGGTAGCAGAGGTTGAGGAGCTTGCAGGTGAGCCTATGCACTTCGCCCTTATGAAGAAGTTCTTGGAAGGTGGTTGGGGCTGGATGCTTCCAGTGCTTGTATGTTTGGTACTTGGTTTGGCTATCGCTATCGAGCGTATCCTTTACTTGACTTTCGCTCAGATCAACACTAAGAAGTTCGTTGCTAACGTAGAGAAGATTCTTAACGAGAAGGGCGTTGACGCTGCTAAGGAGTACTGCCGTAACACTCGCGGCCCTATCGCTTCAATCTACTACCAGGGTCTTATGCGTTACGACCAGGGTCTTGAGGCTGTTGAGAAGGCTGTTGTATCATACGGTTCAGTTCAGCAGGGCTTGATGGAGTCAGGTCTCTCTTGGGTTTCACTCTTCATCGCTTTGTCTCCATCACTCGGCTTCATGGGTACCGTTGTTGGTATGATCCAGGCATTCGACGATATCGAGCGTTCTGCAACAATGTCTCCTACCGTTGTAGCAGGTGGTATCAAGGTGGCTCTTTTGACTACTATGTTGGGTCTTATCTCTGCTGTTATTCTTCAGGTGTTCTTCAACTACATCCTCTCTAAGATCGAGTCTCAGGTAGTTAAGATGGAGGATACTTCTATCTCATTGGTAGATATGCTCACTGCATACAGCAAGAAATAATTAACGACCTATAACATACAATAGATAGACTATTATGAAAAAATTACATAGAATAGTATTCCTTATCCTCGCACTGATCTCGGTCGGTTTGATGGCATGGGCTATTGTTGTCGGCATGCAGGCACCAGACTCTGACAAGATTGCTGACATCGTAGGCATGGCTTATCAGTACGACGAGAATGGTGAGGAGAAGCAGGATACACTTGGCAACCCAATACCCGTAGTCACTACTGAGATGGGTATCGAGGCGATGGGTACTGCTACTATCAATCAGATGAGAAAGTCTGATGCTACAATCTATGGCACTACCCTCGAGAAGATTAAGAACATCGAGAATAAGATTGCTGAGATCGAGAAGCAGATCGCAAGCAACGACACTAAGGAGCTTAAGGATGCTGAGGCAAAGGTTGCACAGCTTACTTTCAAGCGTCGTCGCACAGCTGCTGAGAACGCAGAGCTTGACGCTGCAAAGAAGAAGGTTGAGGAGCTTAAGAACCTCCCTAAGACTCTTGAGGAGCTTAAGGCTAAGCGTACTTGGAATGCAGACGCTACTGAGGCTGAGAAGGTTATCGCTTTGGCTGACGGTGAGTTCGCTGCAGTTCAGGAGCAGGTTAAGAAGAGCAACGAGGCTATTGAGGCTAAGAAGGCTCAGTTCGATCCAGCTAAGGAACTTGTTGAGAGTATCTGCAAGGCAGCTAACATCAAGCTCGCAGAGGTTGAGGGTCGTACTGACTACGTAGCTACTTACGAGGAGCTTGTAGCATCACGTGCCGTAAACGCTGCACAGAAGCGTCAGCTTGCTGGTATCAAGGCTACTATCACTGAGTACCAGAAGCTTGCTAACGAGCTTAAGACCGCTGTTGACAACGAGACTGCTTATGAGTCTAACCTTCCTATGTTGAAGGACGCTATCGCTCAGGCAGAGCTTGACCAGCACGCTATGAAGGAGCTTGGTAAGGTTATCAGCTACAACATCTACTGGGTATACTTCCTATTGGTATTCGCTGTAGTATTCGTAGTTGTAGGCTTCATCCTTAACTTCTTCCAGAACTCTGGTAACGGCGTTGTTACTTTGGTATCAATCGTTGTAGTTGTCGCAGTTTGTGGCGCAGCTTACTACATTGGTCAGAACCACGGTTGGTTGGATGGCACCGTACTCTACGTTACTAACAACGTAGGTCAGCCTATCTTGGATAGCGCAGGTCAGCCTATCCCATTCGGCCTTGGTACAGATCCTGAGACTCGTTACGTATTTGACGCATCAGAGTACATGATCGCTGACGTTAGCATTTGGATTACTTACCTTGCATGTGCTGGAGCCCTTCTCGCAGCATTGTATTCATCATTGCGTGGTATTTTTAAATCGTAGTTTATGGCAAAGGGAAAGAAAAAGGCTGGAGAGATTAACTCCAGTTCAATGGCGGATATTGCATTCTTGCTGTTGATATTCTTCTTGGTAACCACTACGATGGATGTCGACTCTGGTATGAAGCGTACGCTTCCTCCAATTGCCGACAACGAGCAGCAAAAGGATGATGTAGAGCTCAAGGAGCGTAACGTACTCATGGTTAACGTCTCTAAGGAGGGACGTATCATGGTTGGCACAGAGGAGTATATGCCTGCAGACCTAAACCGTCGCGGCGACCACTCTCGAATGTCACGTGAGGTACTCGACTTCCTCGTGGGCGGCGATCGCTCAGAGAAGAAGGCTACCGATATTGAGCCAGGCATCAGCTGTGAGATCAGCGTGGGTGTTGTATCACTCAAGGCTGATAACGAGACCAAGTATGATATCTACCTTAAGGTGCAAGACGAGCTTACTCACGCCTTCAACGTGTATCGTGACATTATCACAGCACAGGCGTATGGTAAGCCATTTGAAGAGTTGAATGAGATTCAGGCAGGAAACATTCGTAAGGCAGTACCTGTGAAGGTTTCTGAGGCCGAACCTAACGATCAAACACGTAAGTAATTATGGCAGTAATGGCAAAAAAGGGCAAGAAAGAAGTGCCCGCAATGTCGACCTCGTCACTACCTGACATCGTCTTCATGCTTCTGTTCTTCTTCATGGCGGCAACGACCATGCGAGATACAGATCCATTGGTGACAGTGTCAATGCCCGAGGCGCATGAGATTACAGAGCTTGATAAGAAGGGTTTGGTTAACATCTGGATCGGTCAGCCACTTCAGCGTGGCGAGGGTGACGCTCTAAAGATTCAGCTTAACGATCAGATTTGCGACGTTTCTGACATTCAGGACCTCGTACACGACGCAAGCTCGAAGAAGGGTATGGCGCTCTCACAGATGCTTATCAACCTACGAGTAGACAAGACTGCTACAGTAGGTAAGCTCACAGACGTTAAGCAGGAGTTGCGTAGAGCAGAGGCTTATAGCATCTCTTATGCAGCTAAGACCCGAGTACATTAATATTATACTCTAATACTGAGGAGGCGACCAATTATCGGTCGCCTCTTTTGTTTTGTGGTATAGGGATGTTTTGGGAGATTGCTGAGGATTTTTATAGTGGTCAAAGGTTATAGTACTAACCTTTTTTTGTATATTTGCATTTAGAAACTAACCCTCACTATGAAGTCGCAAGTAGTCAAGATTGCGGTAATCATAATGGTTGCCATACTCGCTCCCACCTATTGCCATGCGCAATTAGATGGCTCGTTAGACTTCCTGCAATATAAGTACAACAAGGAGGAGAGCGAGATGCTTGGGTGGCTAAGTCTGGCGTTTGAGGGCAATGAGGTAAAGACTAAAAGTCCAGAGTTCAACCGCAAATCCAAAAGCTATTACGCACTACGCAGCCTCAGATATCAGCCACGCGGCGAGGAGAGCAGCTCACATCGCTACATGGTAAACGGACTACAGCTCGACTACTCCACATCACGACTATTTACGCTTCTCAACATTAGTCGCTACGAGGGAATGGGAGTAACGCACTACTACATTGCCGAAGGACAACCCAAATACCTCGGCTACAAACTCTACGGTAGTATCACAGGACGTAACCACACAGGCTCGCTGCAGTTCAGCTCACGAAATATGATATCGCCATACGGAGTGGCACTCAACGAGGATTGGGTAGTAAGCTCAGCAACACGAATAACATTTGGTCCCGACTTCTATATTGATGGTGTAGAGAGCAATGGCTTTGAGGTAGCACTATCTGCCTACCGCAAGAAGCTGGGTAATACCCTATTCTTCGCCATTATGCTACCATACACCAATCGAGGAGTCAGGCAATATACCTCTGAGGAGGCATTCACGCTTACTAACAACATATACTATAACCCGGCATGGGGCATACACAATGGCAAGGTGCGAAATAGCCGACATATGACACGCTTTACACCTGAAGCCGTAGCAATGTGGGAGCATAAGCTCAGCGCATGGACAACGATGAGCATCACATCACGCCTAAGGTTTGAACATAGTGGTCGCACAATGCTCGGATGGTACGACAGTCAGACACCTAAGCCCGATAACTACAGATACCTACCGTCGTTCTACACCAAGCCGCAGGATAGATATATTGTGGAGGATGCTTGGCGTAATCGTGACATAGGGTATACACAGGTGGATTGGAGCAGACTATACCATACAAACGCCATACAGAGTGATGGGCAGGCGGCATATGCCCTTGAGAATAGGATCACCAACACCCTAAGTGGTGATCTATCGATACTTCTGCGTAGTCAGCTACGTGGCGTTGACCTTAGATATGGCATCGGAGCAGACTACGACAGCGAGCATCGCTTCAAGCGTGCCGATGATCTGCTTGGTGCTGACCACCTACTCAACATAGACTACTTCATTGTGGATGATAGCACCTTCGGCTCTGAGTATCGCAACAACCTTCGTGGCAAGAGGTTGGAGGTCTACGAGGGCGAGAAATTTGGCTATCATTACCGCCTATCGTCATATTGGGTAGCAATGTTTGCCAATGCCGGGTTCAAGATTGGGGAGGTTGACATGGAGGTAGGGGCAACACTTAGTACCGAGAGCTTTCGCCGTCGTGGATACTTTGAGAGGGAACTATTCTCGGGCAACGGCTCGTATGGCCGCTCACAGCGTGTGACGCTATACCCAACATCGGTGATGGTGCGTGGTAGCTACGACTTTAACAACCACATGTTTGGATTTGGCCTTGAGGCGATGAGCAAGTCTCCAGACTTAGATGCGTTATGGCTACAGCCCGACTACAACAATCGCCTTGTGGACAACCCACACACAAGCATATCACTACGTTCATACGTTGAGTATGGCTTAGTGTTACAGCGCCTTGAGCTACGTGCCTCGCTTTTTGCCTCGCACAATAGTCGTGGAAGCAACGTTGAGCGTTACTACGATGACTTTGTTGGCCAATACTGTGATGCTGTAGTCAGAGACCTCACATATACCAACTTTGGCTTTGAGATAGATGCTACGGTGCGCTGGCGAAGAACACTAAGCTCCACATTTATGCTCTCGGCAGCACGCTACCGCTACACTAAGGATGCTCGGGTGACGACATACACCGACTCAAGCAACCAACTCGTGGCAAACTCAATATCAGCAATGCGAGGATTGGCTACGGGATATCCTGAGATTGCCGCCTATGGAGACATTACATTCAGTAAGGATGGCTGGCAGGCAACACTATCAGCTCAATATTGGGGATCACGCCATGTGGCACCCTCGCCAATACGTCGCTCGGAGCGCATCCTGAGCTACACGCACTCCACTTTAGAGCGCAACACACTACTTAGTCAACAGCGCTTAGGCGATGCAGCAACACTAAATATAGAGCTAAGCAAGAGCTTTGAACTAAAAAATGACACTGCGCTACGCATATCGCTCTCCGTAGAGAACATCATTGGTAGCAAGATCGTATACGCAGGCTTCGAGCAGCCACGCACACGTCGCATAGAGAATGGTCACTATAGCTCAGTAACACCCTTTGCCAACAATATCTGCTACGCCTATGGACGTACGTTTCGCCTAAATATTGGTCTTACAATATAGTCATATGATATAAATTGTATATTTTTGTAATATAACTAACCTAACGACTAAGAGCCATGCAGAACGCAAAACTAAAACCTATACTTAAGCTACTCTCATTCGGCACACTCGCCTTAGTGGTCGTGGCGCTGATGGGAGCGACTGTCGTAGAGAAGATTCATGGCAGCGAGCTGGTGCTAAGCAAGATATATACCGCACCATGGATGATAGCCCTGTGGGGTGTTGCCACGCTAAGCTCGTTGGCATATATAGCCCTATGCGGCATGCAACGTCGCTGGCGAATACTCCTGCTACACCTCTCATTTGCAGTGATACTTATTGGTGCGCTCACAACACATCTTACGGGATATGAGGGAGCGCTACGCATACGTGAGGGCGAGAGTGTCGCAACATACCAGCTTCGTGGCGGAGGTAGTCGAGAGCTGGGCTTTGAGCTACGTCTCGATGACTTTGAGCTACAATACTACGAGGGTACAATGGCACCGATGGACTACCTGAGCCACCTGACCATAAGTGATACGGAGGGCGAGCATAAAGGGGTAGTGTCGATGAACAACATCCTACGCCACCGAGGTCACCGCATCTATCAGTCGGGCTATGACCCTGACGCTAAAGGCTCTACGCTGATGATTACGTACGACCCCTACGGCATTGCGATAACATACTTCGGTTATGCGCTACTACTCGTAGCGTGCTTTGCCTTCTTCTTCGAGCCTAAGTCTATGTTCCGAGAACTTCTGCGCCACCCTGCACTACGCCGACTATCTGTCGTGGCGTTGCTCATAACTATCTCTGCAACAGGCTTCAAGGCACAGGCTACAGAGCGACCACTACCCAAGGCCCTGTCTAAGGAGGCGGCAGAAGCCTTCTGCGATATATGCGTCTACCACAACGACCGCATAGCACCCCTTGAGACACTCGCTACGGAGTTCTGCACAAAGCTATATGGCAAGTCGGAGTACCGAGGACTTAGTGCCGAACAGGTGCTTACAGGATGGTTCTTCTATTACGAGGATTGGAAGCTTGAGCCGATGATAAAGATTAAGGGTGACGACATCGCCGCTATCCTCGGCATCGAGGGTAAGTATGCCCGCCTGGTGGACTACACCTCTACGGAAGGCTACAAACTTGAGGCTGCATTACGTGGCGAGGCGAAGGTAAACCGACAGAATGCTGAGCTGGCAAACGAGAAGTTTAACCTTGTGAGCATGCTCTGCATGGGTACTCTACTCAAGATATACCCCTACACAAACGCCGAAGGTGAGTGTGTGTGGTACTCGCTATCCGACACCCTACCCCAGGATATGCCCCATGAAGAGGTGTTGTTCATCCGCAAGGGCATGAACCTCGTTGCCGAGGCGGTCATGAAGCAGGACTACGCAAGTGTCATGGACATCATGAGCAAGGTGGCAATATACCAACAGCAGCGTGCCGAGGCGATGCCCTCTGAGGCAAAGCTACGTGCCGAGAGATACTACAACGACATTAACATGAACCGCCAATCGGCGATGTCCTGCCTGATGTTAGGCATACTATCGTTCATCATCTTCTGCAACACCCCTGAGCGTGTCACTAAGCTTATGCGTGGTGCTATTTACACTTTCCTCGCCATGCTATGCGCCTATCTGAGCCTACACATAGGCCTACGCTACTACATCTCGGGGCATGTGCCACTTTCAAACGGCTACGAGACCATGCAGTTTATGTCGTGGTGCAGTGTGGTGCTAACACTCGCTGTTGGACATAAGTTTCGCATGGCACTACCCTTTGGACTGCTCATCGCAGGCTTCACACTGCTTGTGGCAATGCTCGGCGAGGCATCGCCACGCATCACTCAGCTGATGCCAGTACTACAGTCGCCTCTGCTTAGCATACATGTGATGGTGATAATGATAAGCTACACGTTGTTTGCCTTTATGCTACTTAATGGCATCACCGCTGTAGTGCTACACCTCACACGCGGCAACGAGGCAAAGGAGCAGATAGAGTACCTCAGCGTGGTAAGCCGCATAATGCTCTACCCCGCGGTGATACTCTTGGCCATAGGCATCTTCATCGGCGCTGTGTGGGCAAATGTGTCGTGGGGCAGATATTGGGGCTGGGACCCTAAGGAGGTGTGGGCGCTCATTACCATGCTTATCTATGCAGCGCTGATTCATAGTGGCTCGCTGGGTGCGCTACGCAAACCTATGACCTTCCATGTCCTCACTATTGTGGCATTCTTGGCGGTGATTGTCACCTACTTTGGTGTGAACTTCATCCTCGGTGGCATGCACAGCTATGCGTAGTGATACACAAAAGTTCAAAATATCATTATTTTGGCAATAAAATTTTAGAGTTTAAGAAAAATGTATTATCTTTAACCTGCGAAAAGTGATATAACCAAATAAAGTTACCTTAAAAACTCTAAGATTATGAAGAGACTATTTACCTTTAAGAGCATGTCGATAGCGCTTGGCGTTGTTGCTGTGGCGCTCGTCATCGTCTACTTCATCACCCTAACACCCCCTTCTAAAGATCTCGCACCACGTGACCAAGTGGCTGAGATTATTGCCAAGGGTGGATGTATGAGCTGTCACACGAAGGATGCGCCCAAGCCATTCTACGCAAGTTTCCCCATAGCTGGCAAGATGGTGGTGGAAGATATCGAAAAGGGCTACCATGCTTACGACATTGAGCCTTTCGTAAAGGCGTTGGAGGAGGGTACTACACCCAACCCCGTAGATGTTGCCAAGGTTGAGAAGGTCATCGTCGATGGCACAATGCCCGCAGCAAAGTACTACCTTGTGCATTGGGGTAGCCAATCGACAAAGGCCAAGGGCGAGATTGTGGCCAAGTGGGCTGCAGACTATCGCTCGGAGTATTATGCCGACGGCCTTGAGGGCGAGCGTGCTGGCGAGCCTGTGCGTCCTATTGCCGAGTCTAAGGATATCGACCAGGCAAAGGCTGAGCTTGGATTCCTGCTATACCACGACACACGACTCTCGGTGGACAACACCGTATCGTGCGCTACGTGCCACGACCTTAAGACAGGCGGTGTGGACAACCACCGCTACTCACATGGCGTGAACGACCAGCTGGGTGGCGTAAATGCCCCTACGGTATACAACTCGGCATACAACTTTGTGCAGTTCTGGGATGGTCGTGCCAAGACTCTCGCCGAGCAGGCTGCAGGACCTCCGCTCAACCCTGTGGAGATGGCATCAACATCGTTCGATGAGATTATCGCCAAGCTTGAGGCCGACAAGGAGTTTGTCGAGAAGTTCACGAAGGTATATCCAGATGGTATCTCGGAGGCTAACCTCACAAACGCTATCGAGGAGTTTGAGCGCACGCTGAATACTCCTAACTCTCGCTTCGACAAGTGGTTGCGTGGCGACAACGAGGCTATCACAGCTCAGGAGCTTGAGGGCTACGAGCTATTTAAGAAGTATAGCTGTGCTACATGCCACGTGGGTCAGAACCTCGGTGGTCAGTCGTATGAGCTTATGGGACTTCGCCGCCATTACTTTGAAGCACGTGGCGAGGCACTCACCGAAGAGGACAACGGCCGCTTCAAGCAGACTAAGGAGGAACGTGACCGCCACCGATTCAAGGTGCCAGGACTACGCAACGTGGAGCTTACATGGCCATACTACCACGATGGTACACGTGAAACGATGGAGGAGGCTGTTGCCGACATGGCACGCTACCAATCAGACGTAGACATTACTGAGGAGGAGAGTGCAACAATCGTAGCCTTCCTACGCACACTCACAGGCGAGCATAAGGGCGTGAAGCTCACCAACCCTAACGAGTATGGCGTAACGCTCGATGCCGATCACGACCACCATTAATAGATACCAAGGGGGTGACTAAAAAGTATTTTAGCCAGCCCCATTTTTTTGTTAGGAGGTTGAATAAAAAGATGTAGTTTTAGGCCTGCGAAGCCCGAAAAAGCGGAGTTTACTCGGCGTAAATGAGCATTTTGAGGGTAAGCATAACGACAAAATACACTTTTTATTCAGCCTCTTGTTGTTCAAGGATTACCAATTTCTAAATTTTTGCCCTTTGTTCATACAACATTATTAATAAAGTTGTATCTTTGTGGGTTGGAAAGTTAATCAAACGAAAATTCTATGCTTACACTAAAGCAAATACGCGAAAATAAGGAGGAGGCTATACGCCGCCTACGCAAGAAGGGTGTCGACGCTACAGAGATTATCGCCCGCATCGAGAGCTTAGATGATAACCGCAAGGCACTACAGGCAGAGCTTGACGACTGCCTCGCACAGCAGAACATGGCCGCCAAGCAGATTGGCGCACTCATGGGCAAGGGCCTTAAAGAGGAGGCTGAGGCTAAGAAGCAGGAGGTGGCACAGCTCAAGAGCCGCTCAGTAGAGCTTAAGGAACTCTCGGAGCGAGTACAGGAGGAGCTTCAGACCGAAATTGTTAAGCTCCCTAACTTCCCAGCAGAGATTGTCCCTGAGGGTCTTACGGCTGAGGATAATGTCGTTGTTAAGCTCGTGGAGAACTACACCGAGATTCCTGGCGAGGCACTACCCCACTGGGAACTTGCCAAGAAGTACGACATCATCGACTTCGACCTTGGCGTGAAGCTCACAGGCGCAGGCTTCCCCGTATATAAGGGCAAGGGCGCACGTCTGCAGCGTGCCTTGATAAACTACTTCCTCGACTGCAACACACGTGCTGGATACCAGGAGGTTGAGCCTCCAATCATGGTGAATGAGGCGTGGGGCTTCGGCACAGGTCAGCTCCCCGACAAGGAGGGTCAGATGTATCACGTTACGGCAGATGGCTACTATCTTGTGCCTACGGCAGAGGTGCCTGTGACCAACATCTTCCGTGATGTAATCCTTGAGCAGAGTGAGCTACCGGTGAAGATGACCGCATACACCCCATGTTTCCGTCGTGAGGCAGGCTCTTATGGCAAGGATGTGCGTGGCCTTAACCGTCTACACCAATTCGACAAGGTGGAGATTGTGCAGGTGGCACACCCCGACAAGTCGTATGAGGCTCTCGACAAGATGGTGGAGCATGTGGAGAGCATCGTGGCATCGCTCGGCCTGCCATACCGCATCTTGCGTCTCTCAGGTGGCGACATGTCGTTCACCTCGGCACTAACATACGACTTTGAGGTATACTCTGAGGCGCAGAAGCGTTGGCTCGAGGTGTCGTCAGTCTCTAACTTCGAGTCGTTCCAGGCCAACCGCCTCAAGCTACGCTATCGTGATGATAACCGCAAGCCACAGCTGGCACACACGCTAAATGGCTCGTCTCTTGCACTACCACGAATTGTTGCTGCACTGCTCGAAAACAACCAAACTGAGGAGGGAATTCGCATCCCAGATGTATTAATTCCTTACACAGGCTTTGATTTTATAAAATAATTCGTATATTTGCATTACGAAAATAGGAATACACTCATTAAAAACTAAGTAATATGGCTTACAAGATTTCAGATTCTTGCGTTGCATGTGGTACATGTATCGGCGAGTGCCCAGTTGAGGCTATTTCAGAAGGTGATATCTATGTAATCGATCCAAGCAAGTGCATCGACTGCGGTACATGTGCAGGCGTTTGCCCTTCAGAGGCTATCGCTCCTGAGGCTTAATTCGGCCTACAGATAGATTATCTCTATCACATATCAGGGTTGTCCAATCATCAGGTTGTGACAACCCTGATTGTTTTTTTTGATGGGGGAGGCTGAGGGTGTTTCAGCGAATTTTAAACGAATAGGAGATCGAAGTAGCTTGTACTTGGTGCAATGTCAATACTTTTTAGTATCTTTGTGCTATGAGCGACAAAAAACGAAATATCGAGCTTCTATGTCCCGCACGTGACTACAAAGCTGCAGTGGCAGCAATAGACTGCGGTGCTGATGCGCTATATATCGGCGCAAGCAGCTTCGGCGCACGTCGTGGAGCTACAAACTCAACAGAGGATATTGCACGTGTGGTGGCATACGCCCACCTCTTCGGCGTGAGGGTATACGTAACGCTAAACACGATACTCTACGAGAGCGAACTGCGTGATGCAGAGCATCTCGCACATAAGTTGATAGAGTGTGGCGTAGATGGCCTCATAGTCCAGGATATGGCCTACAGAGAGATGAACCTGCCCACAGAGCTACACGCCTCAACACAGGTGTGCAACATGACGGCGGAGGGTGCTAAGTTTTTGGAAGATAGCGGCTTCACACGTGTAATCTTGGAGCGTGCCCTGTCGCTCGACCAGATTCGTGCCATACGTCAGGCAACAACCGTAGACCTTGAATGTTTCATACATGGCGCAATATGCGTAGGACATAGCGGAAGGTGCTACCTATCACGCTCACAATCAACACGTTCGGGAAACCGAGGCGAGTGTTCGCAGCCCTGCCGCCTAACGTACGACCTAACCACAGAGCGTGGCGAGAAGCTCATTAAGTCTAAGCACCTGCTCTCGGTAAAGGACTTTGACCTATCGGAGCATATCGGCGAGCTTATAGATGCGGGAGTTATGTCGTTCAAGATCGAGGGTAGGCTTAAGGATGACAACTACATAAAGAACGTGGTGAGCTACTACCGCCGTCGAATTGATGAGGCACTATGCCAACGCCCCGACTGCCGACGTGCCTCGGTGGGACGTAGCGAGATAGAGTTTACGCCAGACCCCCGCAAGAGCTTTTCACGTGATGGCGGTGAATATATGTTTCTCGGCAAGCGTGCGGGTGTAGCCTCGTGGCTCACACCAAAGGCCGTAGGCGAGTATGTGGGGTGTGTGGCAACCGTAGACCGCCGCAGCTTCCGCCTTGCAAGTCGCACGCAGCTAAACGCTGGCGATGGTCTATGCTTCATCTCGCACGACGGCATCATCGGTAGCAACGTAAACCGCACCGAAGGTAACATCGTGGAGCCTAACCGCATGGATGGCATAAAGCCTGGCATGGAGGTATACCGCAACTACGACCACCAATTCACACAGTCGGTAGAGCGTAGCCGCATACGTCGTGCCATAGATACCGAGTGTCGTGTAGTGCTGAGCGAGGATGGCATCGTGGCACAATATACCGATGTTGAGATGCTTAGTGTTACGGTACGTCGCAGCGTGAGCTTAGAGCGTTCCAAGAGCGAGGAGAAGATGCGCTCGGTAGCCCAAGAGCAGATGGCAAAGAGTGGAGACAGCATATTCCGCATAACAAGCGTTACGGTTGAGGGTGCCGAGTGGTTTGCTACGGCAAAGCTTCTTGCCGAGATGCGTCGTGAGGCACTATCATTGCTCGCCTCGCAACGTGCCGAACGTAGAATGGAGCATGACATACGCTCGGACGATGGCACAGCACGCTACCCTGAGCGTAGGCTCACACCACAGCATAACGTGGTAAACTCGCTTGCCCGCAGATTCTACACCCGTCATGGCGTGGAGCATATTGTCGAGGGTCTCGACACGTGGCGTTCGACATATGGCGAGAGGGTCATGGAGTCGAGCTACTGCATACGCCGAGAGATGGGCGAGTGTCTTAAGCAGGGGTCAAAGCTGCGTGATAGGCTCTACCTCGAGCATGGCCGCCACCGCTACCGCCTCGAGTTTGACTGTGCAAAGTGTCGCATGTCGCTCATAGATTGTTCAGAAAGGAGCTAAACACAGATAACGATGAAAAAGGTTTTTATATTAGTCCTTATCGTCCTAAGCCTAAACGCTTGCATGGGTCAGAACAACAACTCGGCAAACAACGAGACTGTGAGCAACTACTACGACCATGACTCATCATACTATGTCGCACGTAGCCAGGTGGATGGCACACCCGCAGTGTGGGTATTAATCCAGGATAACGTCGAGGTGGTGACATCGAACGAGTGGTACGAGTTCTTTACGCATATGAGTGGCGGGTGGTTTGCCGATGATTTCAGCCGTGATGAGTATACCATTACGGGGGTAAGCAAGAGCGTTATCAACTCGGACTACATCTATATTCACAGCAAAACATTCCCCACAGCAATCTTCGATACCCGCTCAAAGCTGGCTATGCCATTCTACGGAGTATTCGTTGGTGAGGTGACAAAGGGAAAGTATAGCGGCAGCTACGTATGGGGCATGGGTAATGGCGTTACCATATGTGCAATCCCAGAGATTATAGCCATCGACACCACACATATCACATTGGATGAAATTCAAATTGAGCATCATGTAGATGGTGGCAGTTCAGAGGCCGTTCTACGCAAGATTATTGACTATATCGAAAACATTAAGTAACAATGACTAAGCAGCTTACGCCCGATATCCCCGACTATGCACTCCTCGACACAGGCGATGGCGAGAAGCTCGAACGCTTTGGCCGCTATGTAGTGCGCCGCCCCGAGCCTCAGGCCGTATGGCGCAAGAGCCTCAGCGACAAGGAGTGGCTCAAGGCCGATGCCTCGTTTCTGCGTGATACCAAGAGCGAGGAGCGTGGCGAGTGGCGACTAAAGCCCCAGATGCCATCACGCTGGATGGTGCATTTCGACTATAAGGACATGCACCTACGCCTACGCCTGGCTCTCACGTCGTTTAAGCATGTGGGCATATTCCCTGAGCAGGCAGCAAATTGGGAGTTTATCTACGACACCATCACCGAGCTACGCACAGAGGGCATAGAGCGTCCTAAGGTGCTTAACCTCTTCGCATATACGGGAGGTGCTACGCTGGCTGCACGTGCCGCAGGTGGCGATGTTACGCATGTAGACTCCGTAAAGCAGGTGGTGACATGGGCAAGAGAGAACATGGAGTCCTCAGGACTTGATGGCGTGCGCTGGATTGTGGAGGATGCCATGAAGTTTGTCGAGCGTGAGGTGCGTCGTGGCAACCGCTACCATGCCATCATCCTCGACCCGCCAGCCTATGGTCGTGGTGCTAATGGCGAGAAGTGGATACTTGAGGAGCATATATGCCGTATGCTGGAGTGCTGCGCTGAACTTCTTGAGCGTAAGAACGCCATGCTCGTACTCAACCTATACTCTATGGGGCTATCATCCATCGTTGCCCGTACCGCAGTGCATCAGGCCTTCGGAGCGCCCCGTAGTGAGCAACTTGGCGAGCTATACTTCGAGGATAGCTCTCAGAAGCAGATACCATTTGGCACCTACTACCGCTTTAGACGCTAAACCATGGCACGACTTGGCGACATACTACTCTCGTTTCTGAAGATTGGCGCCTTCACCTTCGGTGGCGGCTACGCCATGATACCCATCATCCAGCATGAGGTCATCAACCGTCGTGGCTGGATTGCTGAGCGAGAGTTTGTCGACCTACTCACCTTAGCGCAGACCGCACCAGGCCCCATCTCGCTGAATACGGCGGTCTTTGTAGGGTATAAGTGTCGTGGCTTCTTAGGTGCGCTTATGGCAATCTTAGGAGTTATACTCCCCTCGTTCATGGTGATATTGGTTGTTGCCATCTTCTTCTCGGAAATACGTGATAACGAGTGGGTTGACGCAGCATTCAAGGGTATGCGTCCCGCCGTTGTAGCACTCATCGTAGCACCCATCCTTGGTCTTACTCGTGGCATGCGCTGGTGGGCAATGGCCGCTGCTACAGCCACAGCACTTGCGGTGTGGTACTTGTGTATATCGCCTGTATGGTTGCTTGTAGCAGGTGCAGTTGTGGGTCTGCTGTGGGCAGCACGTGGAAAGGAGGTAGAGCGATGAGCATCCTGCTACAACTCTTCGTAAGCTACCTTAAGATAGGCTTCTTTGGTTTTGGTGGTGGCTATGCCATGCTCTCGCTAATATACAACGAGGTGGTGGTCGGTCGTGGGTGGCTCACAAGTGGCGAGTTCTCGGATATCGTGGCTATCTCGCAGATGACACCTGGCCCAATCGCCATTAACTCAGCAACATATATCGGCTATGAGGTCGCTGGCGTATGGGGCTCGGTGGTAGCGACAATTGCAGTATCGCTACCAGCACTCACGCTGATGATGCTCATCACGATATTCTTCCTGCGCCTAAGGGATAACCGCTACGTGAAGGGTGTTGTGAGCGGTATGCGACCCATTGTCGTGGGCATGATTGGCTCGGCAGCACTACTACTTATGTTCCCCGCCGAGGGCGATGACTCGCCGAGCTTTATCGATGGCTGGAGCTGGGCAATATTTGGCGCAACACTCCTTGCCTCCTACCTTAAGCTCAACCCAATACTACTTATCGTCGCATCGGGTATCGCTGGCGTGGTAATATATAGATTTATAATGTGATAATACTATGATTTTCAGACCTATAATACTCTCAATGCTGCTGATTTGCAGTGTGGGATGTGTGAACACAACCACACAAAATAGCTCCACCCCAAAGCATGGTGTAGAGCTTATTGATGGCGATATTGTAGCAACGTTTAAGTACCGCCATGATCTTATGCGCAAGGCTATGGAGAGTGGCGATGTGGCTCTTGCCGAGAGCATCAGCGCCGAGACCAACGCCTGGCTCGAGACTCTAAGCTACGAGGAGCAGACACTTATCAGCCGCTCACTCAGCAAATAAGAGATATGGAGCAAGCCTTTTGGCCTCATCTTCACTTATGACACGACTGCTAACCAGGTCATCAAGACTTTCAAACTGTTTGCCTTTAGACCTATGACTCATCACCCTGCGTAGCAGCTTTTGCGACACGTAGGGGTGCGCCGCAAGCATATCTACCGAAATTGTGTTAAGATCCATCCTCCGCACAAGCTGCGTGTTGCACCACACTTGGGACTTGATGCGTAGATAGTTGTCTGGGGTGACAACATCCAGCTCCCTGAGTTGCTCCACAGAGTGGTAACCACCAAGCAGCTCACGATATCGCACTATCGCCTCCACACTCCTCTCGCCAATGCCCACAATAGTGCGCAGCGTAACAGAGTCGGCACTATTAAGCTCCACTATAGTAACGCTCTCAACCTCCTCAGGCTCAGGGAATATCACATAAGGCTCAAGTACCGTAGCCACCTCATCATCCACAACATAGCACTCACGTAGCTCTTCCATATCACGAAAGCCACTGCGATCCCTCCAGCGTATGACAACCTCAGCCTGACGCTTGGTAAACAACCCTGTAGCTCTCAGATGGTCTACAGTGACTGTGTCTATCTTAAATGGATTTAGCTCCAACGTCTTAGGCTTAGGCTTAGATTGGTGCTTACCATCAAACGTCGTAGAGCTATACTCCTTACGAGGCTTTATGCGATACTCCTCGCCAATGGTAATATATGGCTTCAGCACATCATACAACGAGTCGCTAATGCCGTAGCACAAAGCTACATCCTCACGTATACGGAATACCTTGCCAGCTGCACGATACTTTACAAGCGACACAGCCACCTTGCGGTCTATGCCCATAGCTCGCAGCTGCTCATACTCTACTGTATTAGGGTCAAAGGGGTGTGGGCGTAGACTATCTTCCGATATTTCGATATCGGCCTCCGCGAATAGCTTTGTGTCGATGTCTGGCTCTGAAGGTGCGCCATTTCGAGGCTTGGCAAGTAGCAGAGCTACAGCAACAAGCCCTATGACAACCATAGCTAAAAAACCACCAACGATATCTCTTTTGTCGAACATCTTAGCCATCGTAGCAGCGCTTTGAGAAAACTATTTCGAGGGTATAGACTCGGCCTTAACCTTGAAGAAGTTCATCGACGAGCCGGCATCGAGTATGCGGTAGTCGTAGATGTTACCCCAACGTGCTGGACGATCCTTAATTTCGCAATCCTCCTCAGTGTCGTTGACCACGTAGTCACGAATCATCGCATGCCAAGTGTTGATACGGTCGATAGAAGCCTGATAGTAGAAGAGGTTGTTCTGAGGGCTGACAAGCTCGTTGAGCGCCTCAACATATATCTTGCGGTAGTCATCAAACTTGAGTATCTTGCCGATAAGAGGGTTGCGCCCTGTATCGCCCCAATTCAGCGGATCCTGACGGCCTGAGTCGCTCACATTATTGCAGTGGCTCGATGTGCCGAGCGTATTGTCGTAGTCGTAGGGGATAAAGAAGAACTTGTAGTTGTTCGTATCCGAAGAGTTAAAGTAGATGTAGAAGTTGTTGCAGTTGTTCCAATAGTCGTCCCACATGCCAACCACAACATTTACGGCATAGGTGCGTAACAATAGGCGCACGTCGCACACCTTGGCAATCCAATCGTGGAACTCCTGTCCCGAGAGCTGTGTGAGGTTCTTGGTAAACTCACGTAGCTGAGTCTTTGCGGTCTCGAAATTCTCAATGTTGCTCTTTAGCTCATAGGTGTAGTTTGTACCCGAGTCATCATCAAAGTGTATCGAGACGTTGTTCATGTCGTTATAGTTGAGCGTAGCACCCCAGCGACACTTCCATAGGTTGTGCTGATGGTCGCCAAAAAGCTCCTTACGCTTCTTCACAAACTTATCATCGATTGCCTCAATCATCTCGTAGACACCGTAGTATGCAGGTTTACTGTCACCCTCAACATGAATCCATAGGCGGCAGTACGAGCTATATGGTGCTGTCCAGATACCAAAGCGGCGGAAGAGGTCATAGCAGTAAAGCTCACGACAGTAGGCACGATCATCCTTGTGCCACTTGAGGTGGAGCTTACGCACGTTGTGTAGCTCGTGGGCATCATCCTTTTGATATTTACGCAAGTTGAGCATGAAGTGGCAGTGATGCCAATCTGCATTATCACGCTTGTGCATCTCGCCACCATTGCCCTCAGGACGTACACGTGAGGTATTACCACGTAGGCGTAGGCCAGCGTCTACAAAGTTGTGAGTCTCGCCCTTAGACTTAAACTCTGCATCGCAATGGATATATTCTGCTGTGTTGCTATCTCGGTCATACTCCTTAAGTAGAGCGTTCCACTCCGCCTCGGTTACAGAGATACGTATCTCGGGCAGGGTATTCATATCGAAGACCCAATCTAACTCGCCCGCAGCCCACGATGTATCAGGATAGTCGTTGTTTGGAGGTGTTGGCTCGGGTTCAGGCTCAGGCTCAGGCGTTGGATCATCCTTGTTAGGATCATCCTTATCGGGTTGCTCGGTACCCTGGTCGGGGAATATTGGTGTAAGGTCCTCGGTACAGCCCACAAGCGATAGCACTACGAGCATTATTACGAGAAATATTGTTGTTACCTTCTTCATACAGAGTGTAATTAAGATGTGACAAAGGTACAAAATAATTGCTAAAGTTGTAATCACCTATCGCCGATAGGAAAAATTTTGTTATATTTGTATCGTGAAACGGAGACACACATATGGCACTAAACACCTGCGTAACGTGGCTATGGCTAAGTTATGCTCGTCGTTGTGCGCCCTCAGCATTATCTCCATTAGTCTAATTTCGCTATCTCTTACCAGCTGCAACCACTCCTCAACCACCGATGCTGAGATTCTCAGCCAACTCGATCATGTTGAGCAGATTATGGAGCAACAACCCCAAGAGGCACTCGAGCTTATCTCACGTATTGACCGAGATAGAGTGGTTGGTGATGAGTATACCGCACGCTATGCACTGCTCTATAGCGAGGCGTTATACTATAACCGTATATTTGTTGATGTTGACTCGTTGTCGCATGTTGCCGTAGGCTACTACAGTGATAGTGATGACTATAATAGGCTTGCCCGTGCGCAGTTCCAGCAGGGATATGTGATGTATAATGCCCATAAGCATCCCGAGGCAATGGTGTCGTTACTCGACTCAGAAAAGGCTCTTGAGAAGTGTGATAATGATCATCTACTTGGAGTGGTGCATCGCAGCAAGGGCGACATCTACCACCATGGTGGTCTTTATCAGAATAGCTATGAGTCGTATGAAAAGGCATATCACTGCTTTGAACACTGCGGATTGCCTTACCATATCAGCTACTCGAAGTATAATATGGGTCGTGCCGCCACGATGATGCGTAACTTTGAGCTTGCTGAGCGTCTTTTTGGCGAGGCACGTGACTATGCTATAGAGAACTCCGATAAAGATTTTCTCTGCGTGGTACTTCACGAGCTTAGCGAGATGTATCTTCTACAGGGCGACTACGCTAACCTTGCCAAGAGTGTCGAGCAGTTTGAGACATATGACTGTGTGAATTGGCTCCTATCACGCTATTATGGTCTACGTGCTATCGTAGAGCTTAAGTTTAACCATAACCTGAGTGCTGTGTACCAAAACCTCGCTCTGGCAGAGGCTCACCCGCAGCGTGATGAGGAGATTATTGAGAAGGCTCGATACCTATTATATAAGCATACGGGTAACGATACTGAAGCTCTTGCATTTAGCGAGAAACTCTTGGTGCGCCAGAGTGAATATATGGTTGACATCCTCTCTCAGCCTGTGCTTAACTATCAGATCAACCTTCTGCAGTCGCATCTTGAGCATGAGAAACAGGTGCAACAGGCAATCCTTCGTGAGCGACAACTTGCCAAGCAGCGTAACGTGGCGATATACATATCACTGACTATTATTATCATTGTTGTTATCGCCAATCTACGCCTACGTATGGCGCAGAAGGATCGTGACATTGCCAACTATGTGGCCATGATTGATGAGCTGCAGCTTACACGTAACGATATCTCACAACCTATGGCCGATGCTGTTGATAGGTTGTATAACGATAGGTTGAAGGATCTCAATCGCCTATGCGAGACATTCTATGAGCATAGCGACACATCACGTCAGGTCTCTAAGGTCTTTGAGGAGGTAAGGCTCACTATCGAGTCTATCAAGAGCGATGAGGCTCGTATCATGGAGCTTGAGAGGTTGGTAGATAGCTGTCGTAACAACCTTATGGCAAAGCTTCGTGAGCAGTGTCCAAAACTCAATGACAAAGAGCTTCGAGTAGCGTTATATAGCTATGCTGGTTTTTCTACCCGTGCCATTTCTATCTTTGTAGATAGCAATCCTGTGGCTCTATCGAAGATAAAATATCGAATGAAGACCAAGATCAAAGATGCAGGCGGCGAAGATGCCGAACTACTCATCCAAAACCTTGTCGACCGTTAAGCGTTGAATTTCAGCTATTTACACTCACTTTCCCAAAACACATTCTCAATCCTCGTAACTCGCTGATTATCAGGGCCGAGAAAATTTTCAAAATTTTATTTTTTCAACACGCTGATTTCCAGCTACTTACAAAGTGGCTGGGGAAATCTTTTTGTGCTAAAAATTTGGAGGTTGCCACAACACATACTACTTTTGTGATTGTTAGAAAGGTGCAAACTTAACAGCTTAAAGTTAGCCTTAGGGCAAAATGCACAAGGTTAAGAATGTGGTTTTTTTCTAACACACAACTTTCGATACTACTTTCGACCCTTGAGGTCGGTAGATATAGGGGATTTACCCCAGAGATTTTGGTTAATGAATATTATGTGTGTCCAGCTACTCCACTTTGATGTGTGGTGGATGTAGCTAAAAAGGGGCTCTCGACGGAGAGTCCCCTTTTTTCGTTTATAGCCATCCAAAGCCACTACGCTTTCACATCGTAGCTCGATGGTGCCTGGTAGACCTTCAGCTCAAACATTGGCGCAAGTGCCACAACATAGGAGATAATCTCGGCCTGTAGCGTCTCGTAGTATACCCAGCGAGTATCTTCCGAGAAGCAGTACAGCTCAATAGGCAGACCCCACTGTGTAGGCTGCAGCTGGCGTACCATAGAGATCATATTGTGGTTTACACGTGGATGATTGGCTATGTAGCGGTTGAGCGCACGCATAAACAGGTCGAGGTTGGTAGATGTCTGCCCCTCGATGTTTGTTGCTGCAATGCTCTCAAGCAAATCAGCCATGCTCTTGCTGCTCGTCACACGTGCTAAGAACTCTGCGTCGGCAAACTTCACGCTTGTCATATCTATATTCAGCGAGCGTTTGATGCGTCGGCCACCAGCGTCAAACATAGCCTGCCAATTGTCGAAAGGCTCGTTGATAAGCAGGTTGGGTGGTATTGTCTGCAGGGTGTTGTCCCACGCACGAATCTTTACGGTGGTCAGTGCTACCTCCTCAACAGTGCCATCTACGCCATGCTTGGGCATAGATATCCAATCGCCAACCTTAAGCATCTTATTCGCAGATAGCTGAATACCCGCCACAAGGCCGAGGATGCTGTTTTGGAATATCAACATAAGCACCGCTGCCGAGGCACCAAGTCCTGTGAGCAGCATCGCTGGCGACTTGTCGATGATGATGGCGATGATGAGTATCGCAGCAATCAATATGGTAAGCACCTGGCCTGTCTGCATAAGACCCTTTATAGGTCTGCCATGCAGCGAAGGACGTTTGTCCGCAATCTCGAATACCATCTTGAGTACCGAGTTGAAGAAGCGCACAAAGGCTATTACGATGTACACCTCGATACCTCGTGTGATTACCGTCGTTAGCAGCCCTGCTTCAGCGCCCTTAGGAAATGCGAGAGGCACAAGGGCGTAAAGAGTGATAGGTACGGCAATGCGGCACATGCGTGCTAAGACATTATGCTCAAAGAGCATATCATCCCACGATGCCTTGGTACGCTGCACAATCTTACGTGCAAGACGCAGCACCACATGACGTAGCGTGAGGTCTATGACAATGGCGAGTATCACTATCATGAATAGCAATATCCACTCGTCGACAAGGTCGGCAGTCTCGGCGCTACATCCCCAATTGTTCAGCGTGGTGTTTATCCACTCTAATATGGCGTTGCTGTGCGTGCTATGCACCTGCTCCAAAACATTATTTGCTTCCTGTTCCATTACCTATATGTTATTCAAGTGTGCCATTGCGATGTAGTCGATAATCATTCGTCCCAATAATACAGATGTAGTTGCGGGATCCACCTGCAGGATGCGAGTGTATAGAGTCATACTTTGCGGCAGCAACATAAACCCCTGAGGTTCTTATCACTCCCCACTTACCATTAATCTTTACTCGTGCCATGCCATGAAAGTTGTTCTCGCCAAAGTCAAAAGCCTGCTCAAATTGTGCGGCGATGACAAACTCACCCTTTGGGTTGATATATCCCCACTTGCCATCCTTCTTCACTGCGGCATAACCCTCCGAGAAGCTACGTGCCTCTTCATACTGTGGGGGTATGACATACTCGCCCTGACCATTTACGTAGCCATAGTAAAATTCCTCCTTAACCAATGCGACACCACTACAGATATCACCTACTATCGTATAGTCAGGAGTTTCAGATGTCTCTACGCTCTGCTCAGGCGTAGACTCAGACGTAGGCTCAAGTGCTGCGATCAGAGCATCAAGCTTTGTGCCGAGACTCTTAAGCTCCTCTGAATTAGTGGTGTAAGCACCGTTAAGTGCGTTATATGCCTCAAATAACGTAGTCATCTGCTCCATAAGCTGCTTGTTGCTCTCAAGGGCTATGGCCAACGAGTCTACCTTGTGTTGTAGCACTGCCTCACGAGCCTTTACTGCGTTAAGCTCCTCGCTCAGCAGAGCCACATCCTTCTTCTGTGCCGAAGCACCACCTATTGTAACAAGCACTAATGCCACAATAGCAATTAATCTCTTCATAGTTGTAAGTGTTATGAATATACAAAGGTACGAAAAAAGTAGGATAATGTCAATATATCCACAAAAAAGAGGCTACCCTCAGTCGAAGATAGCCTCATAGTCGTAAACTGCGGATTTAGCAGTTCATAGCACCACAGCAGTGGATAACCTGGCCGCTCACATATGACGAGAGGTCTGAAGCGAGGAACAATGCTACGTTAGCAACATCCTCAGGAGTACCGCCACGACGCATAGGAATCTGCTGAGCCCACTGATCCTTGATCTCCTGCGAGAGCTGGTTGGTCATCTCGGTGATGATGAAGCCTGGGGCGATGCAGTTAGCACGAATGCCACGTGGACCCATCTCCTTAGCGATAGACTTAGCCAAGCCAATCATACCAGCCTTAGATGCTGAGTAGTTACACTGACCAGCGTTGCCCGAAACACCTACTACAGATGACATGTTGATGATTGAGCCTCCACGCTGCTTAGCCATGATAGGAGTTACGGCGTGGATGAAGTTGAATGCCGACTTGAGGTTCACGTTGATAACAGCATCCCACTGAGCCTCCGACATACGCATCATAAGACCATCCTTAGTAATACCTGCGTTGTTTACAAGAACGTCGATGCGACCAAAGTCCTCGACAATCTGCTTAACAACCTCGTGGCTCTCGTCGAACGATGCAGCATTTGAAGCATAGGCCTTAGCCTTAACACCCATAGCCTCAAGCTCCTTCACTGTCTCCTCTACCGCCTCGTTGATAGCCAAATCGGTGAATGCTACGTTAGCACCCTCCTGGGCAAAGCGCAAGGCGATAGCCTTACCGATGCCACGTCCTGCACCTGTTACGAGTGCAACCTTTCCTTCAAGAAGTTTCATACTTAACCCTATTTCGTTAGTTAATGGTTTCGATTATTTACCCTCCCACTTACGGAGTGCCACACATGCATTGTGACCACCAAAACCGAGTGAGTTAGAGATCGCTACAGTAAGTGGTGCCTCCTGAGCCTTGAGTGGCGTGTAGTCGAGGTCACACTCTGGATCTTGGTTTGTAAGACCAATGGTAGGTGTTACAATACCATGGTGGAGCGATAGTGCTGAGGCGATAAGCTCAACAGCACCTGTAGCACCAAGCATATGGCCTGTGATAGACTTTGTAGAGGTAATCTTAGCCTTCTTTGCAGCCTCCTCGCCCATAGCAAGTTTGATAGCCTTAGTCTCGGCAGCATCGTTAAGTGGAGTACCTGTGCCATGTGCGTTGATGTAGAGAAGGTCCTTGTCTGCATCAAACTGAGCCTCATCCAATGCCTGCTTGATAGCACGTGACGCAGGAACACCATCAGGACGTGGTGCAGTGAAGTGATGAGCATCGCAGCTATTACCGTAGCCCACAACCTCTGCATAGATCTTTGCGCCACGCTTAAGGGCATTCTCCAACGACTCAAATACCATCATACCAGCACCCTCAGCGATAACAAAGCCATGACGGTCGGCCGAGAATGGGAGTGATGCCTGAAGTGGATCCTCAGAGCGTGATAGAGCCTTGCTGTTAGCAAAACCGCCAATTGCCAATGGGTGTACCGAAGCCTCAGCACCACCTGTGATGATAGCATCAGCATAGCCATGCTTGATAGCACGATAAGCCTCGCCTGCTGCGTGAGTACCTGTAGCACAAGCTGTTACAACAGGAAGACATACGCCCTGAGCATTGTGCGAGATAGCCACATTGCCCGAAGCAATATTTGAAATCATCATAGGCACGAAGAATGGAGAGATACGGTGTACGCCCTCCTCCAACATTACCTTAGTCTGGTTTACGAATGTATCCATACCGCCGATACCCGAGCCGATGTATACGCCAAGACGCTCAGGCTCGATATTCTCGCCACTCTTAAGGCCTGAATCCTTCATAGCATCTGAAGCTGCTGCCATAGCATATACGCAGAACTTATCGCTACGACGTGCAAGGCCTGCGTTAAGCTCATACTCCGACTGGTCAAAGTTCTTAACCTGGCCAGCAACCTTCACAGGAAGATTATACTCATCGTAACCCTTGATAAAGTCAATACCGCAGTTGCCCTCTACAAGGTTCTTCCATGTATCTTCGACGTGGTTGCCTACGGGGGTAATAGCACCAATACCGGTGATAACAACTCTCTGTTCCATTTTTATCCTCTTATTGTTTTGCGTCAAAGGACGCTGTTATTACTCTTGCTGTCTAATCTATTTTGCCCACTCGATAACACAAGCACCGGTGGTAAAGCCTGCACCAAATGCGCTGAATACCAACTTATCGCCCTTCTGGAGTTTACCAGCGCGGTTAAGCTCATCAAGCAGTGCGGGGAGTGCTGCCGATGAGATGTTGCCATAGCGCTCCACGTTATGTGGTACACGCTCCTCATCAACCTCCAAGAAGTTGCGAATAGAGTCGATGATACGCTTGTTGGCCTGGTGCAATACGTAGTACTTGATGTCGTTAGGCTCAAGACCTGTTTCGTTAAGAATCTTGCGGATATCACGGCATGAGTTCGTCACAGCATGCTTGAACACCTCACGACCCTTCATCACCAATGGCTCGAAGTTCTCCTCCTTGTCGATGTATGGTGTTGGCTCAAGGCTACGCTGGTAGTAGAGTACCTCTGTGAGAGATTTTGTAGTAAGGCGTATCGCCTTAAGCTCATCGCCCTCGGTAACCACAGCTGCACCTGCACCATCGCCGAAAAGTACACATGTGCTACGGTTCTGCCAGCTCACCATACGTGATGGCTCCTCAGCACAAACGATAAGTATGTTCTTTGCCTTCTTGCACTTCAGCTTATCCTCAGCCATGTCCATAGCGAAGATGAAGCCTGCACATGCCGCATTGATATCTACGGTGGGGCATGTAGCACCAATCTTACCCTGAATGATACAGCTCAATGCAGGGGTCACATACTCGTTAACAACGTTTGAGCAGATGATGAAGTCGATGTCTGCAGCAGTAAGGCCAGCATCTTCGAGGGCTTTGTTGGCAGCGATTACTGCCATGTCCTCCAACTTCTCGGATGATATCACGCAACGCTCCTTAATACCGGTACGCTCGGTGATCCACTCATCTGATGTCTCAAGGAACTTCTCAAGCATTTCATTCGTCACTGCACACTTGGGGTGTGCCGCTCCTGTTCCAATAATTTTCATCTGAGATATTGTGTTAGTTCAACAATTATTTCGATTATTATCCTAACTCGCAGTACCAACTTTTCGGGCTGTCGGCAGTGCGAGCCTTCGGTTTAACGGTGCAAAGATATGTTTTGCGAGCGTACACGCACGATGTTTGTGGCAAAAATACGTATTTTGTGGCAAAATTACAAAATGAGTGGTAAAAGATTTGTTGCTGCAAAAAAAAATAGTACTTTTGTGGTGAATATAATGACAATATTGGGCTATGATAAGCAGAGAAATACCTAAATATTTAGTCTCACGACGCTACATTTCTGTGATGATTTCGTTCATCGTAGTTTTCTCTATTCTCTTCATGCTGGTATACGAGCCATTCTCCTTGGCAGTATGGTTTAGTACCAACGACACACTTCGATTTTCGATCACAATACTCTTCTACGTAGCTGCTGTAGTCATACTCATTATAAGTCGCTCGACGATGTATGCCCTACAGGATAGGTATATCATGACCATAACACGATACCTATGGTGGCTTATGTGCGAGAATGTGGCAATATCGCTGCTCTATACCATTATCACCCTTACGATATTCCCCGAGCCAGGGCTAAAGTTCCCGGAGGTGGGCATACGTGCGCTATTCTGTGTTACGATGATACTTGCCATACCCAATGGACTGATACTCTTCTATGCAGCATATCACGCTAAGTGCGAGGAGTTTGAGGCAGCATCATACCAACTACAACGCGCCAGGGAGGAGTGTCGCAGGTTAGAACTTATGACTAAGCATGAGAAACAGCGTCGTGAGGAGGCCGTTGCACAGGCAGCAGCTGATGAGCGTGCGCCACGAATGATAAAACTCTACGACAATGGTGGCACACTGCGCCTTACAATCAACGAGGAGTCGCTCTACTACCTTGAGTCTGAGGATAACTACATGAAGGTACACTACAAACACAACGACAAGATTGCAAACTACCTGCTGCGCTGTCGTACACGAAGTGTCGAGGAGAGCCTCAAAGGCACCTCGCTACGTCGTTGTCACCGCTCATATATCGTGAACATCAACAAGATACGCTTTGTGAGTGAGGAGCATCGCCTCCACTTCATAAACCTCGATGATGACTCAATACGTCGCATACCTCTATCAAAGAGCTACTACGAAAGCATAATATCGTCGCTGAACGTAGCGCAGAAGAGTGGCAATGTAGAACACCACGAAGATAACACCTCAGCAGACGACTCTATAGCCTAATACTTTAGGCTGAGGTCACGAGCTACGGCGAGCGTGGCAACAGATATTCGGCACGAGGGTGTTACACGCCTAATAGCATCGATACATGAGCATATGGTAGCACCTGTGGTAAGCACATCATCGACCAAGAGAATGTGCTTGTTATGCAGTCGTTTAGGACTACGAACAGCAAAGATTCCATCAACATTATCCCAACGATCGACAGCTTTAGTAAGTGTCTGCGATGGGTTATTCCTCTTGCGATAGACTGTACGGTGGTCGACCTTAGTACCTAACTCTCTGGCAATGCCCTCAGCTATATATGTCGACTGGTTATAGCCTCGCCTCAGAGTTTTGAGCCAATGTAGTGGTATTGGTACCACATAGTCTATGTCATCGTACAACCCCGAAGCCTTTAGCTCAGCGCCATACATAATACCCAACTTGCGGGCATAGAGCCACTTGCCTCCATACTTAAACTTATGGATAGTATGGTGCCAATCGTTATCGGTCTTCAGCAGAAAGTAGGATGATGCCTGCTCGATACGCACTAACGGGGCGAAAAACTCTCTTACGGGATTATGCTCCCTAAGGCAGAAATGGGTTGTGGGGAGCTTTAGTCTACATCGTAGGCATATGCCATGAAGCTCAGTCTTGAGTACCTCATCACACACCATGCAGCGCTCTGGCACGATGAGCGAAAAGAGGCTATTCATTAAACTACTGAGCGTCGACATCTACCGATATGTTTACAGCCTTGATACTCTTATCCTCACGTAGCTCATCAAGAGTCTTGCGTATATACTCACGAGCAAGCTTCATCGAAGCTCCCGACTCAATCTTCAGCAGTAGCTCGGCACGATGTTCGCCACGAAGCATCTCGAGGGCAGCTGACACAGGCCCCATCACACGATGTCCAAACTTCTTGCGAAGGATGGCTGCAAGTGCGTGTGATGCACGTCTGAGAAGCTCATAGTCGCTATGGCGCAGCATGAAGCGTACGAGGTGCGAATATGGTGGATAGCCAAAGGCCTTACGTTCGTGTAGCTCGGTGCGTGCCATGGCATGATAATCGCCCGAAGCTACATAGCGTATTACGGGATGCTGAGGCTGCGATGTCTGAATCACCACACGACCACGATCGTTATGTCTGCCGGCACGTCCTGCCACCTGCATAAGTAGCTGGAAGGCTCGCTCTGTAGACCTAAAGTCAGGGGCTGAGAGCAGGTTGTCGGCATTAAGCACACCTACGGTGCTTACGCCCTCAAAATCAAAGCCCTTAGAGATTATCTGTGTGCCGACAAGGATATCACTCTCATGAAGTTCAAAGCTACGCACAATGCGCTTGAAGGCACTCTCCGATGATGATGTGTCGCCATCGAGACGCTCAACACGTGCCTCAGGGAAGAGGCGAGTGATCTCCTCCTCGACCTTCTCGGTACCAAAGCCCATAGCCTTCATATCCTGAGTCTGACAGTTGGGGCATACATCGCTAAGCTCCATGGTATATCCGCAGTAGTGGCACTCCATGCGTGATGTAGACTTATGTTGCGTAAGTGTCACGTTGCAGTGTGGGCAGCGGGGCGAGTAGCCACACGTACGACACTGCTTATAGGGAGCATAGCCACGTCGGTTTTGGAACAGTATAACCTGCTCAGAGCTTGACAGCGAGCGTTTTATATTGCTGAGCAGGTCGAGGTTAAAGTGTGTACGGCGCTCGCCACGCTTTAAGGCACGTAGCGTGTCCGACACAATAACTTCGGGAAGTACACCACTACCCCATCGCTCGGTAAGCTCAGCATAGCCATACTTGCCCGAAAGGGCATTTGTGTAGCTCTCAAGAGATGGAGTGGCGCTACCCAAGACCACATGTGCGCCATAGATGCGTGACATCACCACAGCGCAGTCACGAGCGTTGTAGCGTGGCTGGAGATCGCTTTGTTTGTATCCTGGGTCATGCTCCTCATCAACGATAACAAGGCCAGGATTGTGCATAGGCAGAAATATCGTTGAGCGCACACCCACTATAAGCTCGCCACCTGTAGATGCTGCCAATCGGAGGAACTCCCTACCACGACGTAGTGGCGTAAGGCGAGAGTGGTAGGTCGTGGTACGTCCCTCAAAGATACGCTCAAGGCGTTCGATAAGCTGTGAGGTGATGACAATCTCCGGTACAAGCACCATCACATCGTGACCCAAGGCGAGGTGTTCGGCGATAAGGTGTATGTATATCTCAGTCTTGCCTGAGCCTGTGACACCATGTAGTAGCGCCACCTTATCTTCGCTGTGAGCCTTATGTATAAGCTCTAATGTCTGCTGCTGTGCTGAGGAGAGTGTAGGTAGAATAAAGTTCTGCTTATCGCCCGACGTAAGCCTCTCACGCAGACGCTGTTCAGTGCGTATAAGTCCTTTTGAGCGTAGTGCCGTAAGGTGCTGACTATCGACATCGACCAATCTACGTGGCACAAAGCCATCCTCAGCCTTACGTTCAATGACAAGCGCTGCGATACGTTCGATGGTCTCAACACGTCGTGGCGCACGTCGTGAGTGCTTCTCACGATAGGCCGAGAGTGCCTCTTCTGAGAGTAGCTCCTCGCTAAGGGCTATAAACTGCTCAGTAGGAGGCTCAATGCTACGCTCATCAATCTCGGCAAGCGACGTTGCCGAGGGCTTAGCCATCGAGGGTAGAGCAAGGCGCATAACCTCGCCAAGAGTACAAAGGTAGTAGTCGGCAATCCACTCCCACAGACGCTGTGTTGCGGGACTAAGCAACTGTCGTGAGTAAAGCTTACTAAGTATTGGCTTAAGGCGTGGGTAGTTGGGGCGCTCTGTGCTTATGCTCCACACGATGCCCGTATAATAACGACTACTGCCAAATTGCACAACCACAGCATCGCCTACCTCCACAGCCAAGCTCTCATCGACGGAGAAGCTATACATGGGCTGTGCCAATGGTAGAACTACCTGTGCGTACAACATGGCAGCAGTAGTATTTTACCCCTAATGGGGTGATTAGGCCTTGTTCAAGGCATCGAAGCCCTGTCCGTAAACGCCCATCACAGAGCCTACGGTAAGGAACGCATTAGGATCCTGCTCACGAATAAGCTTAAGGATCATAGAGGTATCACGCTTGCGGCATACCACCATAACGGCCTTAGAAGGGGTCTTGGTGTACCAACCCATAGCGTCGATAAGCGTAGCACCACGATGTGCCTTGGTATTAATCATCTCGGCCATAGCCTCATAGTCCTTACAGAAGATCATAATCTGGTTAGACTGCTGGTTACCAGACTGTACCAAGTCTACAGTATAGCCAATCACAGCAATCATGATAAAACCGTAGACCATACGTGCAAAGGCCAATGATGAGAGTGGCTCTATGACTGTATCCACTCCGTTAACAGTGATTGTGGTTGTGAGGAACAATGATGAGATAAGGATACCGCAGTCGGTGCCGAGCAATACCTTGCCATAGCTTACCGTACGGAACTTGTTGATAATCATTGCCACGATATCGGTACCACCTGTTGAGCCGCCCTGCATGAATGACACAGCAATACCCACACCACACGATGCAGCGCCGATAACTACAAGGAGCAAATCGCCAGCTGCAACTTCCTCGAACATTCTAACCATGATGCCCTGAGGGAAGTAGCTTGACTCCACAATGTTGAACATCACAGACATCATCAGGATGCAGTACAAGGTCTTGATACCAAACTTCCAGCCAACAATCATAACGCCCAAGATGAGCAGGATAACGTTGATAATGAACACCAACGTACCGATTGTAAGGAACGATGCAAGGCTCTCAGGAAGGACGGCGTTGATAAGTGTTGCCAAACCTGCAGCACCACCACCCATACCACCTGCAGGAAGCACACACTGCAACCAGCCAAAGGCGTAGCAGAACATACCAAAGGTCATCAAGATATACTCCTTGATGCCGATAAGAATCGTACGAGAAGAGATTTTCGCACCCATATCAATTCAAAAAATTAATTAAGTTGAGCTATTAGTTCGCAATTTACATATGTAAAATCAAATTTTGCGGGGGCAAATGTACAAACTTTCGCCCGAAAAGTGCAATATTTTTGATTTATTTTATCACCTCATACGCAATGCACTGATTTTTAGCGCATTGCGCATGAGTGTAGAATACTAATACCAACAGGTCTGCTCAGCGCCCATCTCAAAGACGAGCTTACCGCCAGCGATAACCTCATCGTGAGTGATGTAGCCCCGCTCCAAAGCCTTGCCATTGAGCGTGATATGCTGGATGTAGCGGTTCTCAGGGGTATAGCCCTTACGCTCGATGGTAAACACGCCACCCTCGACATCAATCTCAGCCTTGTCAACCAATGGCACACCGATAACATAGCGACCAGCAGCTGGCTCTACAGGGTAGAAGCCCAAGGTGGTCATGATATACCATGCCGACATCTGGCCAACATCCTCATTGCCTGAGAGGCCGTCAACCTCTGTTGAGTACATCGTGTCGCAAATCTCGTAGATGCGGTCTGCTGCCTTCCATGGCTGACCCAACATAGTGTAGAAGTATACGATGTGGTGGCTTGGCTCGTTGCCATGAACATACTGACCAATAAGACCTGAGATATCGGGAGTTACATCCTCGCCCTCCATCTTAGTATCTGCAGTAAAGAGTCCGTCGAGCTTCTCAAGTGTGGCCTCAACGCCACCGAAGCACTCTACCAACTTATCGAGATCCTGTGGCACAAGCCATGTATACTGCCATGCGTTACCCTCGCAGTACTCATTAGCGATACGTGATGCATTGTATGGGTTGAAGTCCTCACGCCACTCGCCCTTTGATGACTTACCACGCACAAAGCCTGTCTCAGCATCGAAGTAGTTGAGCCATGAGTGGCTACGATTGTCAAGGTATGCAAAGGCCTCCTCCTTGCCAAGCTTCTTAGCCACCTCAGCAGCTGCAGCATCGGCAATAGCAAACTCCATGTCGTGAGCGATAGACTCGGCCTGGAGGTCACGAGGCATGTAGCCATACTCCTTACGGCACTTACCACCACGCATGTCGTGCATATAAGAGGTCTCAAGAGCCTTCCAAGCACGCTCAGCGTCGATACCCTCGATACCCTTAGCCACAGCATCCGATACGGCGATGATGCCTGGCGAGCCTACCATACAGCCATTATCCCAGCCCCAAAGGTGCCAAATAGGCAGGAAGCCCTGCTCCTCGCAGATGTTGATCATGGTGTTGATAACGTCGTCCATGCGCTCAGGATGAGTGATGGTCATAAGAGGTAGCTTAGCACGATAAGTATCCCACAATGAGAATGTTGTGTATGTGTCGTGGCCAGGATTCTGGTGAATCTCCTGATCAGCACCACGATAGGTGCCATCAACATCTGAGAAGAGCGATGGTGCTACATACATATGGTACATGCCTGTATAGAATATCTCCTCCTGCTCAGGTGTTGCACCATAGATACGAATCTTGCGAATCTCATCGTTCCACTTCTTCTCGGCGAGCTGTGCTGTAGCGTCAAACTCTGCATTTGCCACCTCGGCATCGAAGTTTAGGCGTGCGCCCTCAAGGCTTGTAGAGGATAGTGCAACCTTCACACCAATCTGCTCGCCCTCAGTAGTTTTGAAGTGTATGCGATAGTAGTAATTGTCATTGCCGATAGGCTCAAACTTATCGAAAGGCTTTGAGAACTCAATCACGAAGTATACCTTCTGGTAGTTTGCCCAGCCATATGTGTGGCGGTTACCCTCAATACGGTTGTTACCCACAGCCTCGGCATATAGCGCATACTCATTCTCCTTGAGTCGCTCAGGAATCTCTGGACGATCCCAGCAACCACCATGCACCAAGTCGAGGATGATAGCTGCCTCATCGCTTGCAGGGAAGGTGTAGCGGTGTAAGCCACCACGCTCCGTCGCTGTCATCTCAGCGGTGATGTTGTAGCGTGTCAAAGGCACTGAGTAGTAGCCTGGGCGTACCACCTCCTTAGAGCGGTCTGCCTCGCTCCAAAAGCCTGTAGAGTAGTCACCGAGACGGCCACGACCATAGGTAACCTCGCCAACAACAGGCATAAGCGTTACGTCGAAGAGGTCGCCACAGCCTGTACCCGAAAGGTGAGTGTGCGAGAAGCCGATAACGCTATTCTCCGAGTCGTGGTATCCCGAACACCAATCCCACTCCTGTGTGATGCTGGTAGGGCCTACCTGTGTCATGCCGAATGGCACGTTTGCACCAACAAATACGTGTCCATGTCCACCAGAGCCAATCTTAGGATTTACCTTTGCGGTGTAGTCCTCTACCGAAGCACTACAACCAACCATCGCAACAGCCGCTACGATAGCCAATAAGTTCTTAATTCTCATAGGTTAGCTTTTAATATAATTTTAATTTTAGTTCCTTTGCCTTTATCAGTTCGTCGTGAGATAGGCGGAAGCGGTTTGTAGGCTTGCCGCCAAGTGTTACACCATCAGGCTTGATATATTTGCCCTCACCCTCTGTAGCGATGGTTATGGTGCCATGCTCGGTCTCAATCTCCACTCGCTTGAAGCGTGGAGTGGTGATGGTATAGTATGGCTCGCCGGGGCAGTCGGGGTAGATGCCCATCATCGAGAATACCGCCCATGTAGACATTGTACCTGTGTCATCGTTACCAGGCAGACCATCAGGAGCTGTTGTATAGTTCTCATCAAGGAGCTTATGCACATACTCCTGAGTGAGATGTTCGTAGCCCTTAACACGACTGAAGAGGTATGGGTAGGCGATATCAGGCTCGTTGGTAGGGTCATAGTGGCCGTTGTCGAAGACCCACTGTAGACGCTCGACAAACCTCTTACCACCACCCATTATCTTGATAAGACCCTCAATGTCGTGAGGCACAAAGAAGGTGTAGTTCCACGAGCTACCCTCGTGGAAGCCTATGGTATTTGAGAAGTTAGCACCCGCCGTAGGGTCAAACTCACCAATAAACTTGCCATCAGCACCTATTGGGCGCATTGCGCCATCGGCCTTAGAGTAGTAGTTGCGCCAGCCCGCAGCACGACGCTCCATTTCACGTGCAAACTCCTCATCGCCCATCTCACGTGCAAACGTAGCAAGGGCATTGTCTGCCACGTAGTATTCGAGTGCGTGCGATACGGAGTTGTCGCCCGACATATCCTGTGCAAAAAGCCCTACGGGGATATAGCCATGCTCGATATATGGGTCAATATCGGGGCGTATGGCATTGTGCCCTCCTGGCGTTGTTGCCGAACGCTTCATAGCCTCGTAGGCCACCTCAATATCGAAGTCACGTAATCCCTTGAGGTAGCTATCCACGATAACGGGTATTGCAGGGTCGCCCTCCATCGTAAATGTCTCACGACCGTAAAGCTCCCAGCGAGGCAACCAGCCCCACTCACGTGACATATCCACCATCGAGCGAATCATATCGGTCTGTCGCTCGGGATATACCAACGTAAGTAGCTGATGTACATTGCGATAGGTATCCCATAATGAGAATACCGTATATCGCTCATAGTCGGTTGCAAGACCTGTAGCACCACTCTCCATTGCGGGGTATTCGCCATTTACATCGCTTACAATATTGGGGTGTAGCAACGAGTGGTAAAGGGCTGTGTAGAATATCGTGCGGTCATCCTCCGAACCACCCTCAACACGTATACGACTCAAGGCCTCGTGCCACTTGTCGTGAGCCTCACGACGTAGTGTGTCAAAGGATTTTTTGCCCACCTCGGCCTCAAGGTTGCGGCGAGCATTCTCAACTGATACGTATGATATACCCACCTTGACCTCTACCTCAGTGCCTGGCTCAACCTCGCCAAGCGAGAGTATAGCACCGATGTCATCGCCCATAATCTCACGTGAGTACTTCGAGTATATCTTGTACTCGCCACTATCGCCCGACCACTGTGCCTCAATGCCTGTCATCTCAGGCTGTAGCTTCCAGTAGTTGATGCTCTTGGCGGGTTGTGATAGGCGCACGACAAAATATATTGGGAATACCGCCTGGTTGGTGTAGCAGAATGTGCCGAGCAGGCGCATGCCCTCAATCTCGCAGTCACTCACACGACGTAGCATAGCTCCCGACTCGTTAGATAGTGCTGTGCCGAGGTCAACAATGATATTTGCCTGACCACCCTCAGCAAAGGTGTAGCGCTCAATAGAGGCACGCTCCGAGGCCGTAGCCTCAGCACGTACCTTAAACTGCTCATAGGTCGTAGCATAGTAGCCTGGCTCAGCTACCTCATCAACATATGTCGAGCCACGCAGTGTACGGTCGGCCTCAGCGTCACCCGTTGTCGCCATGGTGATAATTGCACCAAGCTCTGGGCAGCCTACGCCACTCAAAGCACCATGAGCAAAGCCCACCGAATACTTATTGCGTATGTCGTAAGGCGTAGACCACCAGCGGGCATCTTTGTCGAAGCGGTTAAGCTCCGAGCCAGTGACATTGAATGGCACAACAGCCATCATACCGTGAGGCACAACAGCACCAGGGTGCGTTGCCGAGTAGTCGGCAGTGCCGATAAACGGGTCTACATATTTTGTATAGTCAGCCTCCTGTGCCGAAACCACGGCACACGATAGCAAAATTGCAAATATGGTTAGTCTAATTCTCATCTCTTATAAATTTATGTTTTCCACCCTTTTTCCATCTGGCGTGGCCCATAAGATAGTGACCATTTAACCTTACCACAAAGCCACCACCTGCGGGCATATCAATCTTAAACTTTCCACGGCACTCACTATATTTCTCAAGGGGAACTACAATATGCTTATACTCCGTGGGAGTCTCCCCATCGACATACATCTCAATATATTCGGCAATAAAGATTAGAGAGATGTCCATCTGAAACTCAACGCTTCGCGCCTTGTTGCCATTCAAACCCGCAAAATAGACATCTGTACTACCATCGCCATCGGGATTGTAGTTCTCTTGAAAACCTACGACATACTCGCCAACCTCACCTTGCAGAAGATAAGGTTTGCCCATATCGGTAGGAATATCGGCAAGGAACTTGGTAAACTCAGGCTCCGCCTCATACGCCGTAGGTGAGTCGCAAAGCATTGCAAGAGGCTGATTATACAGCACATACATTGCCGCCTGGTGGCATCGTGTGCCTTGGCTCATTGGGCGTGAGTAGTTTGGCACAAAATTCGCTCTTGAGGCATTGCGCATAGCGCCAGGCGTGTAGTCCACAGGGCCTGCCGCAGTGCGGATAAAGGGTATCGTAACATCGTAGGTCAGCTGGTCGTGCTCCCTGCCGAGCCACTTCATCGTCCCAAGGCCGTGAACGCCCTCGAAAT
>JAZNQJ010000170.1:0-5283 GCA_045590115.1 Alistipes sp.
CCCGCAACAATACAATTATCAGGAATGTCTTTTACGACTACGCTTCCTGCCCCTATCGTAACGTTATTACCGATATTAATCTTTCCTATAATAGTGACATTTGCACCTAAAGTGACATTATTACCTATCGTAGGTCTATTATCGTATATATCAGATTTATTTCCAATGGTAGTTAGGTGAATGCAACTGAAATTGTCGCCAATTGATTCTGCATTGAGTATAGTACCATATGGATGAGCTATCCACATTGATTTGCCAATCTTTGTTGTTGCGCTAATACTGAAATATTTATCACCCGGACGGTACCATTGAATAAGTGCTGCTTTAATTGGTCCAATACGGTGGTAAAATAACGTCCTATAGTATCGGTTGTTATGCAGGTTATACAACAACTGCATTGGGGTAGATAATTTAAATCCTATCAATGGTTGTAGGGCTTTCAAGTCGCTCTTAATATAGGTGTTTCCCCAGGCAAAAATTATATGAGGTATATATAGCCAACTAAAGATAATACTCCATATTAGTCGTACTATATTTCGAACTTTTCTTTTATTCATGATTTTATATGATTAATATAGCATTATAAGTGGTGGTAATGGCATATAATATATTTCAAACCCGGTATTGCTATAGCAATTGTATAAAGTCCACAAAATATGAATACAAAATACAATGGGCATTGAGTATATAAATTTGCTTATTGCTGATGTCGGTTTATTTTGGTATATGTTTAGTAGTAGCATATATAATAATACCATTGCAATGTACACAAATCGTTGACCAACAACAGAGAAGGATATCATTGCATAGCTTACCACAGTAAAGAATAGTAATAAATGATATATTTTATTATCGTATTCTGAGGTAAGTAATACTTTCCTGTTTTTACGTAGATAGATTAGAAGAGCTACTATGAATAGTGCTCCAATTTGATTATTTATACGTACAAGACGGGTTGTAAGGGACTTATTAAATGCGATATCAGTATTTTCTTCACCATAGCTGGCCATACGATCTTCAATAGCATCATTTTCAATGTTGCCAATTGCCATGTCAAGTACCCCTGCGTATGATGAGGTATCAAGGAATATTGATGCTGTGCATACCAGAATAGCAGCATAGTGAAGAATACTATTTGGTATTTTGATGAGCCATATAACAAGAGTAGCTACAACTGCAAATGCATAACCAAAATGAATGATTGGAGTTAACAGTAACCCTATAACCCATATTTTACGATTATCTATCATCATCCTAATAAGTGAGTACATAAATAGAGGAAAGGCTGTAAAGTTACGTATACCACCCATTACTGAGATGTTGGATTCTATAACCATGAACATTAGTAATATGGCTATAGGCAAAGTATATGACATTCGTTTATCCATAAGAAAGCGTTTTACAACCAGCATATATAGGAAGCCTCCTATAAGACCAACAAACATCATCATTATGTGAGGGTTGTCTGTAAATATCTTAAGCGTACTAAATAGCACACTCTCGTAGATGTCTTTACGCTCTCCCGCATGAAAATCATTGTATATATCAAGATAGTCTTCTGCTGCATAGCCCGTATATGACTCATACTTTCTATAACTATCTGCACGAGTATCTTCAAAAGTATGGCAATAACCAAATAGTCCAAAGAATAGAACAAAGACTATTTGGGCAATACGTTTTTGTAAATCTGAACATGAGTACAGAAATGTTATAAAGGGCGAAAATATGAAGTATATTAAGCGCATTATTATATTATTGAGAGGATCTTCTATTTCTGAAATATGTTATAGCCATTGAAATCATATTACATTTAGTTATGTAGCCTATGACAATATATAATATGATATATATGGTAATTAAAAGTATCCAATTAGTGTCAAAACTATACCCTATGTAATATACAAATGCCCCGGAAGTAAGAGCAGTAATAAGGATGTTAAAGACATCTAAAGCTTGTTTAAATATACTATATCCAATATATCTTCCGACTACAATAGCATTAGTTAGATAATTAACTATATTGCTTAAGACAATAGCACCTAAGGTTGCTTTCATGCTAATATGTACGCCCACCAAGATAGAAAATATCAAGAACAAACTTTTAAATATACTAATGTAAAAAAGTGTCTTGCTTTTACCAATTGCAGCAATTGCTTGATAATTAATAGATTGCATAGGGTAGAAAAAGCCTCCTATGCACAATGCCTGGAAGTAGAAAATAGAATCTATCCATTTTTCTCCGAACATTAATAGAATTAGTGGTTTAGCAACAATTATCAGTATAGTTAGTAAAGGGAAGGTAATGAAGGCTATCATTTGCGTTGATAGTCTCAGATTTGTTATGATAGCCTCTTTATTATGTTGTATTCGTGAGAAGATTGGGAAAAGAACTTGTCCCATGGCAATAGGTAATGTAGTGCAAGCAACTTCTTCCATTTTTTTAGCTTGGGCAAATTGTCCGGCAGTATATGGTGAAAAGTATTTGCCTACAAGAGTACTCTGAATATTAAAACAAACATTACTTAAAATATCCGAGATAAGCATGAACTCGCCGAAGGCGAAAAGTTCTTTAAGAGATTTATATGAAAAAGCTAACGATGGAAGCCAATGGGCGGCAATACATATAAATATGTTTGAGAATATTGCATTTATAATATGCATTGAAATCAAACTCCAAACTCCAAACCCTTGCTGAGCAAGGAGTACAGCTGAGGCTGCTGCTATAATATATGCAACTATATTTGAAATTGCAATCTGTTTAAACGCAATTTGTCGACGTAATTTAACTTTTGGAACTAGTCCCAAAGAATTAATTACAAATACAAGGCTTAATACTCTTAGTATATCTGTGAGTATAGTTGTTCCAAGAAAAGTAGCTACGTATGGAGCCACTGTATAGATTATTGCATATAATGATAGAGCTGTTATAATATTTATATAAAATGCAGTTGAGAAATCTTCCTCAGTTGGTTTTTGTTTTTGTATAAGAGCGGCTCCAAAACCTCCATCTGCAAGTGTATTAGAGACTACAACAATAATCAATATCATTCCCACTAAGCCAAAATCGTTTGGCGTAAGCAGGCGTGCTAATACGAGATTTATGATAAATTGCATTATCACAATGCCAAATCTATCAATAGCACTCCATATAGTACCTATCGTCGTATTTCGGTTAATAGTTTGCCCCATGGAATATGACAAGATAGCCTCTAAGATTCTTTATCCTTTAATCCCTCCTGAACAGATCTCGGGTGTAGACCTTCTCGGCGACGGAGTCGAGCGAGGAGTCGTAGCGGTTGGCAATGATGGCATCGCTGAGCTGCTTGAAGCGTTCGAGGTCGTTAACAACCTCCGAGCCGAAGAACATCACGCCGTCGGCAAGTGTTGGCTCGTAGATGATGACCTTAGCACCCTTGGCCTTGATGCGCTTCATCACGCCCTGAATAGACGACTGGCGGAAGTTATCCGAGCCGGCCTTCATCGTAAGGCGGTAGACACCTACCGTCACCTCCCTCTCACGTGACGCCTCCCACACACTCGATGCGGTGTAGTAGCCCGCCTTGCGAAGCACCTGGTCGGCGATATAGTCCTTACGTGTGCGGTTGCTCTCAACGATGGCTGTCATCATATTCTGCGGTACATCCTTATAGTTGGCCAGAAGTTGCTTGGTATCCTTGGGCAGGCAGTAGCCACCATAGCCAAACGATGGATTGTTATAGTGTGTGCCGATACGTGGGTCGAGGCCTACACCCTCAATGATTGCCTGCGAGTCGAGTCCCTTCATCTCGGCATAGGTATCCAGCTCGTTGAAGTAGCTCACACGTAGGGCAAGGTAGGTGTTAGCAAAGAGCTTTACGGCCTCAGCCTCCTCAATGCCCATATACAGCACCGGAATATCCTCCTTTATAGCCCCCTCTTGCAGCAACTCGGCAAAGCAGTGTGCGGCACTATCAAGGCGCTCTGTGTCAGCAAGCTGGCGTATAGCCTCATTCTCGCTTGCCTCGCCGGCACCCTCAATCTCTCGTGGCAGGCCTATGATGATGCGTGAGGGATAGAGGTTATCCTCCAGCGCACGACTCTCACGCAAGAACTCCGGGGCAAAGAGCAGGTTGAGACGCTTAACACCCTTGGCGGCATACTTGGCATAGAGGCTGCGGCAGTAGCCTACCGGGATTGTCGATTTGATAATCATCACCGCCTCGGGGTTCTCCTCAAGCACTATGTCGATGACATCCTCGATGTTGTGCGTGTCGAAGTGGTTGAGCTGAGGGTCGTAGTTTGTAGGTACGGCTATTACGACCATCTCGGCCTCACGGTAAGCCTTACGACCATCGAGCGTGGCATGCAGCCTTAGGGGCTTCTCACGTAGGTATTGCTCAATATACTCATCCTGGATAGGCGAGCGTCTGCTATTTATAAGCTCCACCTTCTCGGCGACAACATCTACGGCTGTCACGTCGTTGTGCTGAGCAAGTAGTGTTGCGATGCTCAGACCTACATATCCTGTTCCTGCAACGGTAATTTTCATGGTATCTCGATGTGTTATTTGTAAAACTCTTTGTGCCACTGTGCAAAGCGGCGCAGACCCTCACGCAACGAAGTCTTAGGCTTGAAGCCAAAGTCTCGCTCAAAGGCTGTGGTGTCGGCATATGTTACGGCTACGTCGCCAGGTTGCATGGGGACTAACTCCTTGTGTGCCTCGAAGTCAAAGTCTGCGGGAAGAACGCCAGCACGCACAAGCTCCTGCTGGAGGATGTCCACAAAGTTGAGTAGGTTCTCAGGCTGCGAGTTGCCGATGTTGTATATGGCATATGGAGGTCTTGTCTGGCCATTATCACGTATCCCAGCCTCAGGGGCTCTGCCCATCACACGATAGATGCCCTCGACAATGTCGTCTACGTAGGTAAAGTCACGCATGCAGTTGCCATAGTTGAATATCTTTATCTTTTCGCCACGTAGTAGCTTATCGGTAAATCCAAAGTATGCCATGTCGGGGCGGCCAGCTGGGCCATATACTGTGAAGAAGCGCAGACCTGTAGATGGTATACCATAGAGCTTTGAGTAGGCGTGTGCCATAAGCTCGTTAGACTTCTTTGTTGCAGCATATAGCGATACGGGGTTGTCTACCATATCATCCGTAGAGTATGGTATCTTCTCGTTGTCACCATATACCGAGCTTGATGAGGCATATACCAGATGTTGTACGCCCTCTGCGCCGTTATCGTAGCTATGGCGGCACGCCTCGAGGATGTTGTAGAACCCAATGTTGTTACTTTCGATGTA
>JAZNQJ010000171.1:0-2828 GCA_045590115.1 Alistipes sp.
AGCGCACTCCCACAGAGCGCATACCGGCACTCGTAGGGTCGATAGGCTTAGGCTGAGCAATAACCTCAGAGCGTGGGCGCTGAGGTTGTGATTGAGGCTGGGCATTACCTCCAAACCTACGCACAGGCACCTCGCCACGACGTGTATCATAGCGCTGACGTGGAGCCTCGCCACGTGGGCGTGGCTCATCATCCAAGTCGTTCATGGCACGCTCCCAGCGGCTGCGGCCACTAAGTTCGGCAATATCGAAGTTGGCATCGAGATACTCGCTATCTATATCACGCAGGAAGCGGCTGGGCTGAACATTCTCGGTCTTACCCCACACCCTACGCATCTCGGCATACGAGAGCATCACAGCACGCTTGGCACGTGTGATGGCCACATACATCAGTCGGCGCTCCTCCTCAAGGTCGCTGAGCGACTCCACAGAGCGGCTTGAGGGGAACAGACCCTCCTCCATACCTACGATATATACATAGTCGTACTCAAGACCCTTTGCCGAGTGTACGGTCATCAGCGTAACACGGTTGCCGTCATCCTCCTCATCCTGGTCGGTCTGCAGCATGATATTCTGCATCCACTCATCTATCGTAGGCTCAAATTCGGCATCACGCAGACCCTCATCAACATCCTTGGCACACTCCTCCTCATACGTACTCATCATCGTGAGCAGCTGGTCGAGGTAATCCTTCGAGGTGTCGTTCTCGGGCTTCTTCTCCGCCTCAAGCATATGGAGTATGCCACTGCGTGCCATCACCTCCTTACCAAAGTCGCAGACACCCATGGTGGTACGTAGCGTCTGAAGCTCCTGAATCATACGCACAAAGTCGCTGACCTTGCGTACCACAACCTTCTCTACGGCATCCAACACCGGCGAGGCGATAAGCTCGCTTACGGCGTGCCACATCGAGAGACCCTTGCTTTGGGCAATAGCCTCGATACGTGCTACGGTGGTATCTCCAATGCCTCGTGCGGGGTAGTTGATAACGTGCTTGAACGACTCATCATCGTGCGGGTTGATGATAAGGCTGAGGTAGGCCAACATCTTACGCACATCCTTATGCTCAAGCAGCGACATACCCTTATATACACGATAAGGGATACCACGACGAGTGAGCGCAGCCTCGAACAGACCATGCTGCTTGTTTGTACGGTAGAGGATTGCGAAGTCTCGCCACTCGGCACCATCACGAGCCCTATCCTTGATATCCATAGCTACCTCCACAGGCTCGTAGCTATCCTCAAGCACACGCACAAGGCGTATCTTCTCGCCACACTCGGCAGCCGAGAAACACCTCTTCTCCAAACGGCGTGAGTTATGTGCAATAAGCGAGTTAGCAGCATCTACGATGGTCTGCGTCGAGCGATAGTTCTGCTCGAGCTTGTAGACACGTGTGGTTGGGTAGTCACGCTGGAACGAGAGGATATTCTCAATCTTAGCACCTCGGAAGGCGTAGATACTCTGAGCATCATCACCAACGACACATACGTTAGAGTGTTTGAGTGCCAAGCGACGCACGATGATATACTGCGCCATGTTGGTATCCTGATACTCATCAACAAGGATATACTTAAACTGATCCTGATAGGCCTCCAGCACCTCGGGAGCATCACGCAACAGGATATTGGTCTGCAACAACAGGTCATCAAAATCCATAGCTCCGTTACGCTTACAGCGTATGCAGTACTCGTTGTAGATGTCGCCAATCTCGGGCATCTTTGCCTCACGATCCTCAGCGCCGAGCATCGCATTGGCAATATAGGCACCGGGGGTTATCAACGAGTTTTTAGCCATCGAGATACGTGCTGCCACAGTCTGTGGCTTATACCTCTCCTCCGAGAGGTTTTTATCCTTGATGATGCTCTTGATAAGGTTCTTTACGTCGTTAGGCTCGTAGATGGTGTAGCTCTGCGGATAGTTGATACGCTCGGCATTCTCACGCAAGATGCGTGAAAACACAGAGTGAAATGTTCCCATACGTATAAATCGTGCCTCGCTACCCACCATACGCTCGATACGCTCACGCATCTCACGTGCCGCCTTATTGGTAAACGTCAGTGCGAGTATCGAGCTGGGCTTCACACCATTAGCCAACATATAGGCGATACGTGTGGTAAGCACACGTGTCTTGCCAGAGCCAGCACCCGCAATAATAAGCGAGGGGCCCTCGTAGTTGATAACAGCATCGCGCTGTGCTGGGTTCAAACCTTGTAGTATATCTTCGTGCATCACAATATTCGTTTTTACCCTACAAAGATACAACTTCCTACGCCACCGACCAATTTCCGAAACGATATTTTTTGTTTTGTTGTGAATATCTCAAAAGTTTCAGTATCTTTGTAGATAACTAATCACACCTTTCTACTATGCGACGCATTATCATACTTATAGCTCTGGTTGGTGCCATCACCCCTCTTTTTGCTCAACATAACGATACCGAACCCCAAAAACGTGAAGGATGGGATCACGATATATCGTTGTATGGCAATGTCAAGAGTGCAACATACGCAAGATACGGACTTGACGTTATCGATGAAGAGATTGTTCGCAGCATTACCAACGAGTTACGAGATTATCATTTCAATGAAGCGGGTGATGTAACAAAGATGGTTTCTTACTATGGCGATGGGTCGATATACTCGAATAAGATATACACATATAACGCTAATGGTGACTTAACCGAAGAGGCATATCACAATGGCGACGGAACGTTAAGATGGAGGGATACTAAGCAATATGATTCTGATGGAAATATGGTGGAGATTGTGATGTACAATTCCGATAATTTGATGTATGGTAAGCATATTTACGAGTATGACACTGATGG
>JAZNQJ010000172.1:0-7727 GCA_045590115.1 Alistipes sp.
ACGTAGCCAACTTCTTCGCACCATCATCGCGTTTCGGCACACCCGAGGAGCTGAAACACCTTATAGACACTGCTCACGAGATGGGTATAGCGGTGATTATGGATTTGGTGCACGCCCACTACGTGAAGAACCTCAACGAGGGCATAGCTTCACTCGATGGCTCGGACCACCACTACTCAAAGGCGGGTGATGCGGGATATCAGCAATACTGGGACTCGATGATATTTGACTATGGCAAGCGTGAGGTGGAACACTTCCTGCTCTCAAACGTGAAGTATTGGCTCGATGAGTACCACTTCGATGGCTACCGCTTCGATGGTGTTACGTCGATGTTGTACCACCACCATGGATATGTCGATTTTGATTGTCGTGAGAAGTTCTTCGACGAGGGTGTAAATCGTGATGCAATAGTATATCTTACCTTGGCCAACAAGCTTATCCACGACCTGCGCTCGGATGCTATAACCATCGCCGAGGATGTGAGTGGTATGCCTGGCACATGCGTAAAGCCTGAGGAGGGCGGTATGGGCTTCGACTACCGCTTAGGCATGGCGATACCTGACTATTGGATCAAGCTACTCAAGGAGCAGCAGGACGAGGATTGGAACATCTGGGAGATGTGGTCGGTGATGACCAACCGTCTGCCAAGTGTGCGCACTGTGGCCTATGCCGAGTCACACGACCAGGCACTCGTGGGCGATAAGACCATAGCCTTTCGCCTAATGGATAAGGAGATGTACTTTGCTATGGATCGTGCCTCGGAGAATCTTGTCGTAGATCGTGGTATGGCACTACATAAGCTCATTCGCCTGATGACAATCTCGACAGGTGGCGAGGCCTACCTCAACTTTATGGGCAACGAGTTTGGTCATCCCGAGTGGATTGACTTCCCACGCGAGGGTAACGGATGGTCGTATAAGCATGCACGTCGACAATGGTCTTTGGCCGAAAATGGCTTCCTGCGCTACTCCTATCTCGCCGAGTTTGACCGAGCGATGATCAAGATGGTCAAGGAGTATGGCGTGTTGGGCGATGGCTATCCATACAACCATATGATGGATGAGCATAACAAGACCATGGTATACTCGCACCGAGGCCTTGTGTTTGTGCTTAATTGGCACCCTACAGCCTCAATCCCCGACTATGAGCTGCGTGTGCCATGGGCAGGCAAGTATGAGGTGGTATTCTCATCGGATGAGAAACGCTTTGGTGGTCACGATCGTGCCGATGTTACGGGCGAACACTTTACCACCACACATCTCAATGAGGATGGCTCGGAGTACTACACCATCCACATCTACAACACCTCACGTACGGGTATTGTGCTGAGACTGTGCGAGTAGAACGAAAATTTGAAGTTATGACTGAGGCAAACAACGATAACACTACACAGCAACCTACGCCTATGCAGAAGGCCGACAGCAGAGCCAAGCGTGTGCTTGTGGCTCTCTTGGCCATACTATTTGCGCTGGGCATCATTGCCGTAGGAGCGTACTATATCCTTGAGAGTCCTAAGCGAGCAGATGATTCGGCATTGACCTATGCCCCATGGCCCGATCTTGCTGAACACTACGACCTACGACGTGTTGAGGTGGTAGACAGTACACTCTGTCACTTCAATAGCTTTGACATTGCGCAGGGGTGTGTGCCATTCCTTAGCGAGCATGCTACGGAGCAGCAGTATGAGGCTACGGTGCTTGGTACAGGTGTGTGGGTGCGTAGCTACCCTGAGCTAAAGAACCGCCGTAAGCGCTGCCAGGTGCGTAGTGGCGATAGGCTTACTGTCGTTCGCTCCGTAGACTTTAACAACGGCAAGCATTGGCACTACGTAAAGCTTACAGGTGGCCGACGTGCGGGCGTTGAGGGATATATCAGCTCGGATGATGTCATCGAGCAGCGTCAGTACGACATGCTTGAACGTTTTGTCTTTGTCGAGACCTCGAATCTCAACCAGAAGAGCGATAAGAGGTATCTGCATGCTGTGGCATCGGTACTTCTTAAGCTTGGTGCCGAGAAGGAGAATATGAACCTCGATGTGGCTGTTGTCGACACCTTTGTCTTTGAGAAGCAGAGTGTGGTGGCATTCAAGATTGTCGACCGTAATATAGCTGATAATGGCTCGATGCTGGCCGTTGTGCAGTTCTATAATGACAACAACGAGTTTGTGGTGTTGGGCATAGTCCCCGGCCAAAGCATTAGTCGTGTGGAGCTTAGTGACAATGGCTCGTATGATGTATACTACTATGCCGAGTAGAGCGTGAGTTTAAAAGTGTGTAAAACTAAAAATTAATAATAATACTACTATGAAAACCAGACATCTTATCATTATGGCATTAGCTGCAGTCATGACCCTTACGTCATGTATCAGTGGTCCAAAGTCTGCAGGCTTGAGCTATGCGCCTTGGGTAGACCTAAACGCACATTTCGACCTTGAGTCTGTCACTAAGCTCGATGGTAGCAACATGTTTACCTTCAACTCGTTTACAATGACTCAAAATAGACTCCCTATAACAAGTGAGCGTCTTGAGAACTCGGAGTATGCTGCACGTATCCTCGGCACAGGCGTGGCTATGCGTATGAAGCCAATTGTATCACGCAGCAATAAGATTGCTACGTTGAGTACCGGCCAGCACCTTACCGTAACACAGCACAACCTCTACGCCAATGGCCGCTATTGGTGCTATGGCTACTTCCAGTATTGGGGCGAGGATGTCTACGACAAGGGTTATGTATGCTCTGACTATATTGTGAGTGCTGAGCAGTACGAGATGGTTCAGAAGTATCTCTTCCAGCAGGGTTCTAACCTTAACATCAAGACCCAGAGTAAGTTCTTACGTGCTGCTGCCGATGTGCTTCTTAAGCTCGAGGCAGACAAGCGTATGCCTAACCTCAGTGTGATGATGCTCAATCAGTATCCTGTCGGCATGCACACTATTGTGGCTTACCAGATACGTGACTATGGAATGACCGCAAACAACTGCATGTTGGCATTTGTTCAGTTCAACAATGCAAACAATGAGTATGTTATCATAGGTGTCGTTCCAGGTAATGGCGTTAATAACGTGATGCCTAATCCTAACGGCTCTTACGACATTTACTTCTACTAATAGACCCAAATCGCCTACGTGGCATAATAAAAACATAGGCGTTGCGTTAAATTTAGTCGTAACGACAGCTCTAATATGTAGGCAACAACTCATAGATTAATAACTTAAAACACATTTATATAATTATGAAATTCAAGAGTTTATTGTATGTAGCATTGATTGTGTTTATTGCTACATTTACTGCTTGTGCAACTACACAGCAGAAGAACAAGGAGAAGAACACTGAGGATACAGAGTTCGATATGGAGTTTGATGAGGAGTTCGACGGCGAGGAGTTTGGTATCGAGGATGCTGGCGAGGAGGGCGATGAGCTTTTAGAGGGCGAGACTGAGGAGAGCCACGAGATTGTTCTCAATGGCGACCCTAACGATGCTCACCACATCGTAATCTCTAAGGAGAATATGACTCTTAACCTCTATGATAGCAAGAATGCTCTTATCTTCAGCTTCCCTGTTGCCTTAGGTAAGAACTATGGTAACAAGGTTGAGCCAGGCGATATGCGTACTCCTGAGGGCGAGTTCACCGTACAGCAGATTCAGGATGCTTCAGATTGGGGTCACGACTTCAAGGATGGCAAGGGCTTCATTCCTAACTGCTACGGTAATTGGTTTATCCGCCTGAAGACCCCTCCACACTCAGGTATCGGTATCCATGGTACTCATGACCCTAACTCTATTGGTACACGTGCTACTGAGGGTTGTATCCGTCTTAACAATGCCGACCTTGACAAGCTTAAGCCATTGGTAAAGATTGGCATGAAGGTTACTATCGAGTCATCGGTTAAGGATATGGATGCTGATGGCCGTATCGATGAGAGCGGTGTTAACCAGGACAGCGCTACAGGCGATAACGACAAGGAGGACTTCTTCGATGATATCAAGGAGAACGAACAGCGTGTAGTAACTCCACAGACTGAGGACAACGTAGACCACAAGGTTGAGGAGGGCGAGAACTTCTATGTAATTGCTAAGAAGTACGATACTACCTCTAAGCGTATCGAGGAGCTTAATCCAGATGTAGATCCTAAGAAGGTGCAGATTGGCCAGATGATTCGTGTTAAGGGCGCACCTGTACGCAAGGAGGAGCAGAAGAAGGAGAGCGAGTCTACAGTAGCTCGTCCTGAGCAGTCACAGACAACAACTACTACGACTACAACTACTGTAGATAACAACGATCCTGTGTTCCACACTATCGAGGAGGGTGATATGTTTGGCAGCCTCGCTGTTAAGTACGAGACCACCTCAAAGAAGATACAGGAGCTTAACCCTGATATCGATCCTACCAAGCTTCAGATTGGTCAGAAGGTTCGTGTTAAGTAGGGTGTAACCACTCCGAAATAGCGTTTTAGGCTCGGAAGCCATGTGCTTTCCGAGCCTAAAACGTATATATAGCTCTGCTGAGGCGAATGTTTATCCTAAGAATATGCTTGTTCATCCATATATTTAGGCCGTTCATCCTAATTGAATGCTTTGTGTAACACTTTTTCTAAAAAGATTTGTATCTTTGTATATAGTTGCGTGCATGTGTATACGCATGCGTGCGTACATGGGAAACTTTTAACTAAAACATATTAACAAGATGAAAGCTTTAAACAAATTTATGGATGCGACTCTAAGTCGTGTCGGCTACGAGGCTCCAACTGTAGAGGTCGTAGAGATTAGTGTGGAACGAGGCTTCGAGGCAAGCAATGAGATGGGCTTCGATGGTCCTACGTATGGCGAAGAGGATATAGAGTGGTAACCCAATTTTTAACCTAAAATGAGCAAATTGACAATGAAAAAGTTTTGGAATTTGATGCTTGTTGCCCTTGTGGTTATGTTGGGTGCAACAGCTTGTACAGAGACAGACGAGAACGTAGACGCAAAGCAGGAGGCTGGCATCTCGTTCTACGCAACCTTTTGTGGCGAGGATACTCGTGCCTATATCGATGATGCGGATGGCGACAAGACCTGGACAACTATCTGGGAGGCGGGCGACACTCTTGAGGTTGCTAACACCGCAGACAACAGCAGCTATAAATTTGTATGTACTGATGCAGCTACAGGTAAGTTTACTTGCGAGGATAGTGCAGCAGCTAATCTTGTTGGCAAGAGTGTAGAAATCCGTTCAGATGACGAAAGGCATCCACTTGACTCTCGTCTTGGCAAGAAGGCTCTTTATGTGTGGACTACAGGTGTAGAGTTTACGCAGGATGCAACTATTCAGCTTACATCGCAGACATCATTCTTCCGTTATACCTATGAGGGTGAGGGTGATGTTACCTTGAAGTTGGAGCAGAAGACATCTCAGGGTGATGACGTCTACGCTTTTAGGGATAACAGCCAATTTACAAATGAGATTACCTTCTCAGGCATCAAGGGCGAGAATTTTGTTCCTTTCTGGTGTGGCGTGGATTCATCTGTGATAGAGCGTGATGCCACATTGTCGTATTTTGTTGATGGCGTAAAGGTAAAGCAGACAACAATCAAAAACATCGGCTGGGGCAAGGTCTACAACCTCGGCACATTGACCGATCCTGAGCCAGCAGCAAAGATTTACCTTGTACCAAACGATGGCTGGAAAGCTGATGGTGCTTGGTTCTCAGCTCACTTCTTCAACTCTACTGATGGCTTTGCAGATGTAAAGCTTACTGATGAGGATACAGATGGTATTTATGAGTGTTCAGTACCAGCAGATATGGAGAAGGTACTCTTCTGCCGTATGAACCCAGCATTTACTGAGTTTGCATGGAACGAGGAGGGTGCAACTGATGAGAACCTCCACGTTTGGAATCAGACCTCTGATGAGGTTATCGGCGTAGAGCCTGACAACTACTACTATATCCTCGATTGGGCAAAGGGCATTTGGGGCAACAAGGATGGCTATGTAGCTCCAGAGGAGCCCGCTCTCTCATGGGTTTTGACAGGCTCATATTGCGATTGGTCAGAGACAGGTAATGCGATGACTGAGACAGCTACAGCTAATCTCTTCGTAGTTGAGGATATTGAGCTTGCATCAGACACTGAGATTAAGGTTAAGGCTTCACACACTTGGGATATTAGCTATGGTGGAGGTATAACTTATCTCAATGCAAATAGCTGGATGAAAGCATATTCTAATGGTTCAAACATTAAAGTGGCTAAGAGTGGTACTTATGATGTATACTTTGAGTATGCTAAGGATGCAGAGTATAGCAAGCTCTATCTTGTTGAGGCTGATGGCGACTATACAAATGCTGGAGAGCAGACCGAGAATGGTGTTCTTATTCCTGATGAGGGTACAGAGATGCCTACTGACCTCGTTCTTGGTATTGCTTGTTCATTCCTGGGTTGGGATGCTGCAAAGGCTATTCCAATGGTAGTAGCTGACGGTTGGTATGTAGCATCAGGTGTTGAGCTTTATAAGGATGATCAGTTCAAGATTGTTCAGGATAAGGCTTGGGACGTAAGCTATGGTGGTAATGGTGCTATCTTGGTTGCCGATACAGGTACCGAGTATACACTCGTTAGAAATAATAGTCAGAATATCGCCCCTACAAAGAATGGTAAGTTTGACATCTATTTCAACCCATCAACTCTTGCGTTTAAGTACGAGTGCGTTGAGGAGTATGTAGACCTTATGGTAAACATTACGGTTGATAATAAGGCAAACTGGAGTCCACTATACATCTATCTTGAGAAGGATGGTACTGCCCTTACTCCAGCTGAGGGTGCGCTTGTTAGTGATAATAAGTATGCTATCAGCGGTGATTATATCGGCAGCTCGCTTACATGCAAGTTTATCTCTGGTAGCAAGGTTTCAGAGCCTCAGAACATTACCATTGCTAAGAGTGGTGTTACTGTGACCCTTGAGGAGACTATTATCAAGCTAACTGTAACATTGAATACTGATAATGCTAAGCAGTGGTGGGGTACGACCATGAAGATTCACGCTTGGGCTACAGGTACTTCATTTGATACCTCATGGCCAGGTAAGAATATGACCTACGAGGGTAATTATACTTGGAGTGTTATCGTTCCTTCAGAGTTGGTTGGTAAGACTGTCAACTACCTTGTACACAATGGTAATGGCTGGCAGTCTAGTGACGCAAAGGTAACTATCAGTGCAAATGGTAACACAGTTACTGGTAGTTCTATCGGAATTAACTAATATACTGATATAACCTAATAGGTTTTATAAGTAAATCTCTGCTCGGTGCTTTGGCATCGGGCAGAGTTTTTTTATGGAGGTGGGTGGTTTAGTTCGTTTTAAGGTTATTAAGACCATTGGGACACTGAGACAATTAAGACGGTCACCGACGAAAGCACTAACGGCTGAGAGCATTCCGGCCAAGATAGCAGCCGATATGCGACCTCGTAATCTCTTATGGTGCTAATGTGGCGCTGACACGAAAAAGCCCGGATGGGACATACTTGACGTATTTCCCATTCGGGCTTTAGGCTGAAGCGTCGCAGTTGCGCCGCTATCACAATAAATTACAAGCGCTCAAGCTTAACAGTAAAGTGACGCATAAGCTCGGTCTCCCATACGATCTTAACACCACGTGTGATCTCGTGACGACGGTCGTAAACGTTCTTCAACGCAGCAGCGATAACATCCATGTGGTTGTTAGTGTAAGAACGACGAGCGATGCACAAACGA
>JAZNQJ010000173.1:0-10488 GCA_045590115.1 Alistipes sp.
TGGTAGAATCATCACATCCTGCTCGAAGTTCATCTTCTCGGCTGCCTCAAAGGCAGTACGCAGATAACCGAGCTTGAAAGTACCAAGCCAACGCTTATCCTGGTGGTCAGCCTCGGGGTATAGCATGAGTGTCTCGCCGTCGGTAAGTGCCTGACCTGCAGCATCCATCGTTGAGCGATTCTTGTTGATTGCCGAGAATCCCTCGTGGCTCATACGGTAGGCTGGCAGCAGACCCATGACACGCAACGCCTTGTTGAAGATAGGATTTTTAAAGACGTTGGCACGAGCTATGAAGTTCATGCGGCGGTCGGTGAGCTTTAGGCATACGCAGAGTGGGTCGTTGAGACAGTTCTGGTGGTTTGACACCACAACACATGGGGTGCCGTCGACAGGCACATTCTCAAGACCTACTATATGCTCCTTGCGGAAATATAGGCCTGAATTGACATACTGCAAATAGACACGAAAAGCCTTCAAAAGGAAGGAGTGATCTCTGGGTGTTCGTAGTTTGTTCATAGGATTATTCTCAATTACCGCCCAAAGATAGTAATTTATTCTATAATTCCACAACTTTTTTGACCTTTTTTGAATATTACCACTGTAAATTGTTGTTGGACAAAGATTTGTACGTTATAGGTATATATACTTATTTGGTTAAAAAATCCACAACGCTGGGACGCAGAAAAAATGAGAGCTGAGCCATATTCGCACTGTTGGAAAAAATGGCTATCTTTGTACCATACACATGTAGACCATGGTAAGACGACGCTATATATTTTTTGATATCGACGGTACACTCAAGGCGGGTGGTTACGACAATGCCTACGTACCTGAGTCAACGGTATGTGCCATAGAGCAGCTACGCCGTAAGGGTCACTTCCTGGCCATTGCCACAGGGCGTTCGGAGGCTATGGCACGTGAGTACCTCGAGCAACTCGGCTTTGAGAATATGGTGAGTGATGGTGGCTATGGCATTACTATCAATGGCAAGCTACTCGGCATAGAGCCACTCGATAGAGAGCTTATAATCAGCCTTATAGATGAGTGTAGGGAGCATAATATGCCCTGGGCATTGCAGCTCGACAACTCGGATACTCGCACCGCACCTGATGGCCGCTTCGAGGAGTTCACACGTGATATATATATGAAGACACGCATTGATCCCTCTCTCGACCCGCGCGCGTGCGAGGTAATATATAAGGCATATGTGGCCTGCCGAGAGCCTGATGAGCAGCGTCTGCAGAGACTTACTAAGCTGCCATGGTGTCGTTTTCTGCCCGAATATATCTTTGTGGAGCCTGCCGATAAGGCTCGTGGCGTGCGCTATGTCCTCGACCACTTTGGTGCTAAATATGAGGATGCCATAGTCTTTGGCGATGGTATCAACGACCTCTCGATGTTTGTCGACGTATGGACAAAGGTGGCTATGGGCAACGCCTGCGAAGAGCTTAAGCAGCGTGCCGACTACATCACCACCGATGTTGATAAGGATGGAATATGGAATGCCTGCAAGGCGTTAGAGCTTTTATAATCTTTGTAACACATTATGCCACAATAAAAGAGCGGAAAGGCACAACACCTTTCCGCTCTTGGTTTATAGAGGTATAAATTACACTGTCATCACCTCTTTCTCCTTCTTCTCAAGCTCTACGTCGAGTAGCTTGGTGAACTTCTCGAGGAGCTTCTGTACCTTGTCCTCGCCATCCTTCTGCTCATCCTCGGACATACCATCCTTCTGAGCCTTCTTGAATGCCTCAACAGCATCACGACGTGCGTTACGGAGGCTGATACGTGCAGTCTCGCCCTCGGCCTTAACCTTCTTCACGATCTCCTTACGACGCTCCTCAGTGAGTGGAGGAATAGACAAACGAATCTGCTCGCCATTGTTCGATGGAGTAAGGCCAATGTTTGAGTCGATGATAGCCTTCTCGATAGCACGAATCATATTCTTATCCCAAGGCTGGATAAGCACAGTCTTAGCGTCGGGCACAGTAACGCTGGCAACACCCGATACAGGGGTCTGTGAGCCGTAGTAGTCAACAAATACACCATTGAGGACATTTACAGATGCCTTGCCGGCACGAATGTTAAGTAGCTCCTCAACAAGATGATCAACAGCACGCTGCATGCGATCAGTGGTTTCATTTAGAATAGTCTTGGTATCCATAGTATATTGTGTATTAATTATTTACAACTATCTTAGTGCCTTGCTAATAGCAGCGTTTACCTGCTGGGCAATATCCTCATCGTAGCCTGCAGTGCGGTATACAACCTTACCCTGCTTGTTGATGATGAAGGTGCGAGGGATGAAGTTCGATGCATACTGATCGTAGATCTGACGCTCAGGGTCGAGGCCTACGGCAAACTTATAGCCATTGTCTGCGATAAACTTCTCGACAACCTCACGCTTCTCGCCACGTGAGATAGGCAGAACAACGAGCTTGCTGCCCTCAAACTTGTCGAGAACGCCCTCCTGAAGGTGTGCCAACTCCTGACGGCATGGAGGACACCATGTAGCCCAGAAACAGAGCATAACGGCGTTGCCACGAAGCTCCGAGAGCTTGATCTGACGGCCATCAAGCATGGTCACTGTGAAGTCGGGAGCCATCTGGCCAACCTGTACGAGTGTTGTTGCCTCAACCTCTTCCTCCTCGCTACGCTCCTTGGCATCCTCAACTGCTGTCTCTGCCTTTGGCTCCTCAACAGCCTCTGTTGCTACCTGCTCAGCATCCTTATCGCTCTCGGCCTCAGTGCCAAAAGGCCACTTCATAATAACCACCACCAAGATGATGAGAACTATGAGCAGAAGAATAAGCGAAAGGTTTGAGCCACGCTTCTTGTATTTACTCTCAATTGCCATAATATCAATGTCGTTTATAGGTTAAAAATCTATGAATTACTCGGTAACTATCGTGCCAATGTTCTCGCCCGTAACAACCTTTTCGAGGTTACCTACGGTATCCATGTCGAATACGATGAGCGAGAGGTGGTTCTCACGACATAGCGTGAAGGCTGTCTGGTCCATAACCTTGAGGCGGCGTGCAAGCACCTCGTCGAAGGTGATGGTATCAAACTTAGTAGCTGTAGGATCCTTCTCAGGGTCGGCGGTGTAGATGCCATCAACACGTGTACCCTTGAACATTACCTCTGCCTCAATTTCGATGCCACGAAGTGCTGAGGCTGTGTCGGTTGAGAAGTATGGGTTTGAGGTGCCACCGCCGATGATTACAACGTATCCCGCCTCGAGATACTCCAACGCCTTGGCCTTAGAGTAGTACTCGCCAATAGGCTCCATGCGTATCGATGTGAGTACCTTGCACTTAACGCCTACTGACTCGAGGGCTGACTGTAGCGCTAACGAGTTGATGATGGTTGCAAGCATGCCCATCTGGTCGCCCTTCACTCGGTCGAAGCCACGTCCTGCGCCCTGGATGCCTCGGAAGATGTTGCCACCACCGATAACGATGCCAATCTCTACGCCCATCTCGGCGATACGCTTGATTTGCTCTGCGTAGTCACGTAGTACATCTACGTCATGACCATAATTCTGCTTGCCCTGTAGCGATTCGCCACTAAGTTTGAGGAGTATTCTCTTGTATTTTGCTGTTGCCATAATATCAGTTGCCACAGTTAAACATCTATATCGATTGCGAAGATACAAATTTTTAGACAAAAATCACAACTTAAAAATAAATTTTGTATCTTCGCACAAATACTAACTATTATACAACAGATGAAAAGCCTAAGTTGGAACACTGTTTCAGCCATGTTCGGGGCGTTGTTGCTCTCAGCAACCTCGGCCTTTGCACGTTGCGAACTTCCAGATACAGCCTATGTGTCGGTGGCTGGTATCGAGTATCATATCGATATCAAAGATACGGTGACAAGCCCTCTGCTCAATGGGTATGAAGACCTCTATCTCAAAGCTCCTGGAATCTTTACGTTTCGTGGTTCGCCGTATCGTGATATGACCTATTCGGGAACGCTCGATAGCATCCCTACACGCATTGAGCGAGTGTGGACATTCCGCACCGACTACGATGGCCGTCAGACCGACTATGGTGTGTGGGGTGGTGGCTCAGGATGGACCGGCCAGCCTGTATATGTGGAGTGGAGCGAGGAGCTGCAGCAGAAGCAACGCCTTAGCTCTGATGCCCTTACATCATCGTTTGGTAGTCGTGAAATTATCGTAGGCTCGCTATGTGGCAATGTCTACTTTATTGACTTCGAGAGTGGTCGTGCCTCACGCCGAGAGTTTGTGGGCAACAACCCTATCAAAGGCTCTGTGTCGCTCGACCCTCGCCTCAATGGTAACCTATACGTGGGTCAGGGAATTCCTTCGGCGGATAACAAGATAGGAGCTGTGGTCTACAACATCTTCACACACAAGCGCATATCATACTTTGGTCGTGACCCCAAGGCGTGGCGACGTTGGGGGGCTTACGATGCCTCGGCGGTGGTTGCCGACGACTTTGTCATTCGTCCCTCGGAGAATGGCACAATATACAAGCTCAAGGCTACGGCCGATAACGTTGAGATTCATAGCCAGATGCAGTACCACCGTAAGGGTAAGGGCGCACCGGGCATAGAGTCCTCGCCTGTGGTGTATAAGAACTACCTCTATACGGCCGATAATCATGGTAACATCCTATGCACCAATATCAATACCATGAAGCCTGTGTGGTGGTTCGACAATATGGATGATATCGACGCTACGATGATACTTGCCGAAGAGGAGGAGTGCGGCGTGGTGCTATACGTAGGCTCGGAGCTTGACAAGCGTGGCTCATCGGGTTATTGCTACTTTACCAAGCTAAATGCCCTTACAGGCGAGCTTATATGGCAGAATAAGATTAAGTGTCGTAAGATGGGAACAGCCGAGAAGCCTATTGATGGTGGCATGTTCTCTACGCCACTGCTTGGCGATGGTAACTGCGAGGGGCTGTTATTCACAAACATATGTGGCATGGGAAGCTCCGATACGGGTACCTTCATAGCCATCAGTCGCAAAACGGGAGAGATTGTCTACAAGACACGCCTAAACTACTATGCGTGGTCCTCGCCTGTTGCCTTCTACGCCCCTGGCGAACGTATGTACATATTCACAGGCGATGTTACGGGCTATGCCTACTTGATTGATGCCCAGACAGGACGTATCATCTTCAAGCAGCATATGGCAAACAACTTCGAGTCCTCGCCGGTGGCTGTCGGCAACTCTGTGGTGGTGGGTAGTCGTGGTCGTGAGATATATAGATTTAGAATATTGTAATGTTTTAGATAACTATGAGAAGAGTAATACTACTTTGTGCGCTTATCATCACACCTATGCTATCATCGGCACAGATGTATGCCATGCGTGACTCGGTGAGCAACGGTTACGACTTTTGGCTCTACCTCCCCGATGGCTACAAAGATAGCCGTATAGAGCGTCACAAGGGCTCTAAGGAGGTGTCGGAGCCTCTGCCCATCGTGGTATTTCTGCATGGCCGTAGCCTCAGTGGTACAAACATCTATACAGTACGTAAATATGGCACGTTAGATGCTCTGTGGCGTGGTCGTAAGATTGATGCTGTGGTCATCGCTCCGCAGGTTAACCATGGCGATTGGTGGCGACCAGAGCGTGTTATGAACGTGGTAGAGTGGGTATCTAAGCGCTATGATGTCGACCTTACACGTCTCTATGTCTTAGGCATGAGCCTCGGAGGTTATGGCGCACTCGACTTTGCAGCTGCATATCCCGACCGTACGGCTGCTGCCATAGCCCTATGTGGTGGCTCTACAAAGCGTAACTCGGAGCTTGGCTCGCTAAACAAGGTGCCACTATGGATTATGCATGGTACGGCAGATGCCTCGGTAGCCGTAAGCGCCTCACGACGTGTGAGGGATGCTATGAAGGAGGCTGGCTCAACATCTCGCCTACGCTACGATGAGCATCAGGGTGCTGGTCACTCGATATATGCCCGTACGTTCTACCTCCCTGAGGCCTACGAGTGGCTCTTCAAGCACTCTACAACGGACAAGAATCGCCCTGTGGACAAGAGTGTGCAGATACCATACTCACGCTTCAGCAACGCCTACTCAGGACTGCCACGTGGCGGTGGTAAGGCCGTTATCATAGACCCTCCGACAAAGTCAAACACCAAGGGTCGCTATATCGAGAACCTCGACGCTACGGCCGAGCCTAAGCAGAATAAGGCAGAGACAAAAAACAAGGAGGGCAAAGCCGAAAAGACAGAGAGTGCTACGGTAGAGGCTTCGGGAGAGTATCACACTGTCACTGAGGGCGATACGCTTGGCCACATAGCCATAAAGTATGGCACTACGGTAGATAAGCTCTGTGAACTTAACGATATGGAGAAGACAGACATCTTGCGTCTTGGCGACAAGATTCGTGTTACGGAGGCGGTGGCTGAGCCTACGTTGGAGTATCACACAATCTCGGAGGGAGACACCTACTACAGTATTGCCGAGAAGTATGACACGACCGTAGAGAAGATTTTTGAGCTTAACGGCATCACAGCAACCACGATATACCACCCTGGCGACAAGATTATCGTGAAGAGTACAACGCCCGTAAAGAGCGAGAAGAGGAGCAAAAAGCACTCTAAATCGAGCGCCTCAACACCTCAATACCACACCATCTCGGAGGGTGATACGCTTGGCCACCTTGCAGTAAAGTATAATACTAGTGTGGCCAAGCTGTGCGAGCTTAACGGCATTGAGAAGACCGACATCCTCTCGCTTGGTAAAAAGCTCAGAGTGAAATAGTAGGGTGCTGCGTAGCATAATAATTTTTGTTAGCGAGGCTGATAATCACAAAAAATGAGTACCTTTGTGGTTGGCTCATTAGGCTAACGGGCCGAAAGCAACGTGTAGAATGATGGTAGACAAAGAGTATAAATATCTCACTGCGGTAGACTCTCCCGCCGACCTTAAACGATTGTCGGTGGCGGAGTTAGATATCTACTGTAGCGAGCTGCGTGACTATATTATCAGGTGCTGTGCCGTAAACCCTGGCCACCTCGGCTCGAGCCTCGGCTCGGTGGAGCTTACCGTAGCACTGCACTATGTCTACGACACCCCTACTGACCGTCTTGTCTGGGACGTGGGACATCAGGCCTATGCCCATAAAATCATCACAGGCCGCCGCAAGGCCTTTGTCAACAATCGTAAGTACAACGGCATCAGTGGCTTCCCACGTATGGCCGAGAGCGAGTACGATGCCTTTGGTGCGGGACACTCGTCGGTGAGTATCTCTGCTGCCTTTGGCATGGCCAAGGCCATAGAGATGAGTGGTACGGGCGAACATGTCGTTGCCGTAATTGGCGATGGCGCAATGACCGGAGGCCTCGCCTTTGAGGGTCTCAACAATGCCGGTGCGTCGCCCACAACAGACCTGCTCGTGGTGCTGAACGACAACGAGATGTCGATAGACAAGCCCACAGGAGCTCTCGACAGCTACCTTGTGCGTATGTCGACATCAAAGTGGTATAACGGCCTGAAGCGCACCTTATGGAAGGGGCTGAGCGTCATACCACCACTACACCGCCTTGTGCGTAAGACGGGTAATGCGGTAAAACAGGGACTGCTTCAAAACAGTAACCTCTTTGAGAGCTTTAACTTCCGATATTTCGGCGTTATAGATGGCCATAATATTGCTGAGCTAATACGTACGCTACGAGCCTTAAAGGATATAGGAGGCCCTAAGCTACTACATATCAAGACCACCAAGGGTAAGGGCTACGCAGCAGCAGAGGCCAACCCCTCGGTATGGCATGCCCCTGGTCGCTTTGATGTAGCCACAGGCGAGCGCATACGCTCCGAATACCCTGCAGCACGCTATCAGGATGTCTTTGGACAGACGTTGCTCGACCTTGCGCTGATGGATGAACGTGTGGTGGGTATCACCCCCGCTATGCCTTCGGGATGCTCGATGAGTATCATGATGGAGAGGCTGCCACACCGCTGCTTCGATGTGGGTATTGCCGAGGGTCATGCCGTAACATTCTCTGCAGGCCTCGCTGCTCAGGGCAAGCGCCCATTCTGCAACATCTACTCCACCTTTATGCAGCGTGCCTACGACAATGTTATCCACGATGTGGCACTACAAAACCTCCCTGTGGTTATGTGTCTGGATCGTGGTGGTATAGTTGGCGAGGATGGAGCAACACACCATGGTGCTTTCGACCTTGCATATTTCGGCTGTGTGCCTAACCTTACGATAGCCGCTCCCCGCAACGAGCTTATGCTGCGCAATATGATGTATACAGCACTGCAGACAGACACCCCTACAGTTATCCGCTATCCTCGTGGCATCGGCTGTGGTGTCGAGTGGCAAGATATGCCATTCGAGAGTGTCGAGATTGGTCGTGGCGAGTGTCTGCGTGAGGGTAGCGATGTGGCAATCCTCGCTGTGGGTACTATGGCAAATGTGGCGCTGCGTGCTGCCGAGAGTGCCAAGTGTAGCGTTGCGGTATACGATATGCGCTATGCAAAGCCTTTGGATGAGGAGCTACTCATGGATGTGGGCAAGCGCTTTAGACGTGTTATAACCATTGAGGATGGTGTTGTGCGTGGTGGCGTTGGCGAGGCTATCACCGCCTTTATGGCCAAGAATGGCCTCTCGCCCGAGGTACACCACTTAGGCATCGACGATAGGTTTGTAGAGCAGGGTACTCCCGCAGAGTTGTATGCTGACTGTGGCTACGATCTCCCCTCCCTCCTTAATTTATTGTGATAAGGGGTCGATTGCGTCCCCTAACAAAAAATGCCACCAATGGGACGTACGCCAAGTACTACCCATCGGTGGTATTTTTGCCGAGTGTAGCACTCGGCACCCTTCTAACAATAAATTCCTTTATCGTGATAAGGGGTCATCTGCGGCCTCTCAATCATTGGGCTGAATAGGAAATACGCCAAGTATGTCCTATCCAGCCCAATTTCATGTCGAGACCACATCTACCGCCACCAACAAGAGGGTTTGGTTAGGCAATAATAAGGAAAAATATATTTTTTTTCAAGATTTACTTGCATAAATAGATTATATCGTTTACCTTTGTATCGGCAGACGATATAACGACAAACGAAATAGATATTATAACTTATAAATCAATGAATACAACTAATAATGCACTAACCGAGGCGGTCTATTACATCTTACTTGCGCTGGTTGAGCCGATGCATGGGTACGGTATTATGCAGCAGACGGCAGCATTGAGCAAAGGTAGGGTGCGACTTTCGGCTGGAACACTCTATGGGGCATTGGCCTCGTTGCTCGATAAGGGTTGGATTGAGCAGCTTCCAGAGGAGGGCCGCAAGAAAGATTATCGTATAACACTTGCTGGACGTGAAGTGTTGGAGCAGGAGCTTCTACGTCTTGCTGAACTACTTGAAAATGGTAGAAATGTATTAAATAACAAGACCGAATAATTTTATTCTAAATAACTAACTACTATGGAGAAGAGGGAAATAAAGAGACTTTGGAGATTCTATTCGGTTGCCGACTACGAGAAGGAGGAGGCTTTTTTGAATGAGATGGCACGTGCAGGATGGAATCTTACAGCCGTAGGTTTTTGCCGTTATATATTTCGTCGTGGCACTGAGGGAGAGTATATCTATAAGCTCGATATGGTTGAGCGTACCGAGTCCGACGAGGTCAAGGAGAGCTACTTCAACTTCCTTACCGACTGTGGAATACGCATTGTGGGGGAGTTTAAGGATTGGATTTATCTCCAAAAGCGTGCCTCAGATGGCCCCTTTGATATGAAGAACGACACATACGCCAAGTTACGCCAGGTGAATAAGGTCTATTCGTTTTCGTTGCGTACTGTATCTAATCTGTTGCGTATATTTGCGGCTATTATGCTGATTCTTATTCTTTTGCAGGTGTTTCTGTCAGATAATGTATGGGTAACAGAGTTCTGCCGAGGTGTGATGCTCGGCGTGGGTGTCGGTAGCTTGGTTGCCCTTGTTGTCATATGGGTACCTATCGTCAATAAACTTCGTTGTAAGGTTAACAAACTCATAGATGACATAGGTGTCAACTTGTAGCGGATAGAGAGTTTCTCTTCTACTACAAAAATTAGGGAGTTTAAAGAGTTTAGCAAGAGGGTATACCCCCATTTCCCTAAACTCCCTAAACTCCCTAAATTCTTTATCTTAGAAGTGCTATCCGCAGTGGAAATACTTGTGTACGAGGGCGAGCATCTGCTCACGATCGTTGCCGATATCGCTACGTAGGGTGCGGTCGTCGAATGAGCGTAGCGACTTAAGGATGCCATCAATCATCGCTGGGCTGAAGACACCTCTGCTCTCAAAGATTGCTCGCTGACGCTCAAGGCAGTCGGCAGAAGCGGCGCAGCTATCGGGAAGCTGTGCAAGACACTTCATCTTATCCTCATTCTCCTTGAGGTGGATATTCACATTCACATAGGTACGCTCAGCGATATCGAGGGCGTTGTCAAGCTCAAAGCCATAGCGGCAGGCAAC
>JAZNQJ010000174.1:0-16399 GCA_045590115.1 Alistipes sp.
ATCTTAACCATCGGTTTAGTGTTTATACACCTAAGTGCCATAGCACAACTTACCGAGCAGCAACAGATACAGAAACTTAACTACGTATATCAGCAGATTCGCAACAACTATGTCGATGATGTGCCTCTTGAGCCGCTGGTTGAAGAGGCCATCATAGCGACACTCCATGAGCTTGACCCCCACTCCAGATATCTCACACGTGAGCAGATGGAGGCAATGCAGCAACGCCTTAACGGCGAGTTTGCAGGCATTGGTATCAGGTATATAATCCACAACGACACCCTGGTCGTTCGCAAGATCATGGCCAAATCCCCTGCCGAGCGTGCAAATATTATCCCCAACGACCGCATAACCATGATAAATGGGCAGAATATCATCGGTCTATCGCCAGATAGCATCGCCACACTGCTTAAAGGCAAGCTCGGTACTGACATTACGCAACAGATCATCCGTCGAGGAACCAACAAACCACTAAGTATCAAGCTTAAACGTAGTAATATTGAAAGTAGTGCTATAAGTGCCTCTTATCGTATTGACAACGTGGGTTACATTGCTGTGTCAGCATTCACTAAACATGCCGGTTCGGAGTTCTTGGCTGCTTACCGCAAGTTAGGCGACATTGAGAGCCTCATCATCGACCTTAGGGATAATGGTGGCGGAGCAATCACTTCTGCCATAGATCTCACAGGATTATTCCTACAAAAGGGCGATGTGATAGTTAGCACTGAGGGGCGTAGCAACACCATCACATATGACAAAAAGAGTGATGGAATTATTCCCGATATTCCAATTGTTGTCATCATCAACGAGAATAGCGCATCGGCGAGCGAGATATTTGCAGGTGCCATTCAAGACCATGACCGAGGAATTATCATCGGCCATACAAGCTACGGCAAGGGCTTAGTACAAAAAGTCATAGATCTCAAGGATGGCTCGGCAATAACACTGACTGTTGCACGCTACAAGACACCTTCTGGACGTATCATCCAGCGACCATACACCATGGGCGAGAGCGAGAGCTATGAGCGTGACACTATGCGATATATGCACCCCGACTCTATACCTCACGATAGCAAACTACTCTACACCACACTCAAGCGTGGGCGCAAGGTATACGGAGGAGGTGGAATCACCCCCGATATATACATCAATACTGATAGTGTAAAGCTCTCGCAATCGCTTATCAAGGCTCACTATTCAAAACCTATATTTGAGCATACGGCAGTTGACATCTGGGATTATACATCCTACGAGGAGCTACTCAAGCAGTACCCTACTGTCGAAGAGTTTAATCGTGGGTATGTGATTAGCAGCAACATTATGGAGCTATTCTATCGCAATACAGGTCTAAGTGCCGATGATTTAACCACCCAAGACAAAGAACTTATCACGACGAAGATTCTTGCCTCAATGGCCGATCGACTATACGGCGACAATGCTCGATACTATATATATAATATGCGCTACGATATTATGGCACATCGTGCGCTTGAGATTGCAACAAACAAAGCTCTCTACGAACAAATACTAAACTCGGCAGGCGAATAGAGAATTTTAGGTCATAAATTTGGAAGTATAGCAAAAAGTTTGTATCTTCGTTTTAGAAAAACCCAAATTTATTTAAAAACCTAAACTTAGACATCCATGAGTTACGAGAATCCTTTTCGCCGAGAGCATGATGATAGTGGCGAGCAGATTTACTCTAAGGTTGTGCGTGCCGGTAAGCGCACCTACTTTTTCGATGTGAAGGCCACACGTGGCAACGACTACTTCATTACCATCACCGAGTCTCGCAAGCGACTCAACGATGATGGCTCGGCAAACTTCACACGCCACCAGATGCACCTCTACAAGGAGGATTTTGCGAAATTTATAGATGGTCTTGAGGATATTGTCAACTATGTGAAGGAGCATAAGCCTGACTACTTCGCCGAGAACGAATAGTTGGACTGCGGGCTATACTTTGGGGTTGTTCTTCGCTATAAGAGCAACCCCTTTTTAACTTTATGAGTGATGAAACAAGCAAGTGTACTTTTAGGTTTTAGTGGAGGCATAGATAGCTGTGCCTCAGCAAAATGGCTTACGAAACGAGGATATCGTGTAGTAGCCCTAACCATTAACACTACTAACGATAGCAAGCTACTCGCAACAGCCGAATCTAAGGCTCGTGAACTTGGCATCGAGTGGCATACTATTGACCTAAGCACAGAGTTTCGCCACCAGATTATAGACTATTTTACCGAGAGTTATCGTCAAGGACTAACACCGGCACCATGCACCCGTTGCAACCCACTTATTAAGTGGAGTGCGCTCTATGACTATGCTAACGAACACGATATCGACTACATAGCCACAGGTCACTATTTTTGTATCAAACATCACAACGGCAAATACTATGTTGCAAAGGGTGCTGATCCTACTAAGGATCAATCCTACTACTTATGGGGACTAAGCCAAGATATTCTCAGACGAGCGATAACGCCTATGGCTGATGCCATCAAGAGCGACATCAAGATTGGACTTAAGGATAAGGGCGAGAGCATGGGCATATGTTTTCTTAATGGGTGTCACTATACTGATTTTCTGCTTAACAATGGCATAGAACTTACCCAAGGAGACGTATGTTTAAGCAATGGCAATATTGTCGGTCGCCATAATGGCATTGCTCGCTACACCATTGGCCAACGTCGTGGCGAAGGCATCCCCGAAGGCCTACGAGTCATAGATATAGATGTAGAACGCAACACGCTGATTGTAGGCGAGAACAGTAAATTATATAAGAGAGTACTTTATATAAAAGAGTGCAATATTGTAGACCACAACGAAGTGATAACTGCCAATGATATCACCATTAAAATCCGCGGCATCGGCCGCAATCCTGAGGGGTGTGTAAGAATTAGTGCATGGCATGATGGTTATCGTATCGAGTGCCAAGACCCCGCATGGGCGCCCGCCAAGGGCCAACCGTTGGTTTTATATCGCAACAATTTGGTCATTGGCGGTGGAATTGTTGTTGATTTCGAGTAAATGTTGTACATTTGTGGCCTAATTATTAATAGCTACTATTTATAACATCATGGTTAAACGTCTATACAATTGGGTGCTATCGTGGAGCGAGAGTCGTTGGGGCTGGGTAGCACTACTCTTCATTGCGCTATTTGAGGCAAGCTGGTTTCCACTTCCACCAGATATTCTTCTTATTGCACTCTGCCTTGGCGCAGTAAAGAAGTCATTCCGTTTTGCAACAATCTGTCTAGCTGGCTCGATTGCCGGTGCAGCACTTGGCTATGGAATCGGTCACTTCCTATGGATTACGCCAAGTGGTGATCCTACCGCACTTGCATCGCTATTTTATGAGTATGTGTTCAGCCAGGAGCAGTTCAATAATGTTGGAAACCTCTACGACCGATTTAACTTCTGGATTGTATTCACTGCAGGTTTCACACCGCTACCATTTAAGCTCTTTACCATTGCAGGTGGCATGTTCGACATCAACTTTGTGATGTTCATCATTGCCTCAATAGTAGCACGAGGCATGCGATTCTTCCTTATCGCAGGACTTATTTGGAAGTTTGGTGCGCCAATCAAGGTATTTATCGACAAGTATTTCAACCTTCTCGCAACGCTTTTTGCAGCAATGCTCATCGGCTTTACTGCGCTTGCCTTCTGGCTCTTTGGTAGTGCTGAGGGCGAAGAGAGAGCAAAGCAGTCACCAGCTGTAGTAGAGGAGGTTATCACACCTGAGCTAACAAACAACATTAAGACTGAACCATGCGACACTTTGGACTTATAGGCCGTAAGCTTGACCACTCATTCTCGGCAAAGTTTTTCAACGGCAAGTTTACCGCAGAGCAGATTGACGCTGACTACCAACTCTTAGAGCTTGAGAGTATCGACCATCTTCCACAGCTACTCACAAGCCTACACCTTGATGGTTTTAATGTAACAATACCATACAAGGAGAGTGTAATGCGCTATCTTGATGAGACTACCGATGAAGCTCATGAGATTGGCGCAGTCAACTGCGTAGAGTTTCGAGATGGTCGACTTATTGGTCACAACACTGATGTGACAGGCATTGAGGCATCACTACATTGGCTCGATACTGAAGATTGTCGCAAGGCACTCATACTTGGCACAGGTGGTGCATCAAAGGCTGTACAATACGTACTCCGCAAGCACGATATAGAGTATAAGTGTGTATCTCGTAGCCATGAACGTGGCGACATCACATATGAGGAACTTACGCCCGAGATTATCTCAGAGCATAAGCTCATAATTAACACAACGCCTGTAGGCATGTTCCCCAATATAGAGCAGGCACCTAATATCCCCTATGAGTATCTCAGTTCGGAGCATAGAGCATTTGACCTTGTCTACAACCCTGCCACTACAGAGTTTCTGCGTAGGGCAAAGGAGCAAGGAGCTATGACCATGGGAGGAATGCTTATGCTACAGACACAAGCGATTGCCTCGTGGCACATCTGGCGTGGGCAAGAGGAACACACGAAGTAACAACGCTCTAAAATAGACTCTACATAAGGCGGCTATCTCTCACAGAGAAGTCGCCTTGCTTCATCTACATCGTCTGCACGAACCATTAGACGTGTAGGGAAAGCGCCGATAGCATAGATTGATGATAGATACTCACCATGTAGCGTGCAGAAAATGCCTGCGCAATCCAAAATTGATTTGGCAATCTCTGCTTGTGTTGGGTTGTCGAATGCCTGAAGAACAACCAAACTCTCTGAAAGTGTTGATGTTGTATTCATAGTATCAGGATTTTTGTAAAGTTAATATTTTTTTTCTTAAAAATTGCAATATACTTACTAAAATAATACGAAAATTTTTCGTTATATTTGTACACTAAATTTATATAGAACAAAAACCTTACCATGCGCCAGTTCGTACACCTTCACGTACATAGTCAGTACTCGCTACTCGACGGCCAGGCAAGCATCTCAAAGCTTGTCGACAAGGCTATTGCCGATGGAATGCCAGGTATTGCACTAACCGACCATGGCAACATGTTTGGTGTCAAGGAGTTCTTCAACTACGTAAAAAAGAAGAATGGCGCACGCCATGACAAGATAAAGGCACTGAAGACTCTTATCGAGAAACTTGAGAAAGGCACAGCCACACCCGAAGAGATGGGCGATGATCCTGAGGCTGCACTCGCTAAGGCACGCAACGAACTTGACTCAATACCCAAGGAAGACTTCAAAGGCATTATAGGCTGCGAGGTATATGTAGCTCGCCGTCGTCTATTCAACAAGGAGGGCAAGGAGGATCAGAGTGGTTACCACCTCATCCTCTTGGCCAAGAATATGCAAGGCTACAAAAATCTTATCAAGATTGTATCCAAAGCCTACACCGAAGGATTTTATATGCGACCTCGTACCGACCACGTAGAGTTAGAGAAGTACCACGAGGGACTTATCTGCTGCTCAGCATGTCTTGGTGGCGAGATACCACGACTTATACGTAGCAACCGCATTGATGAGGCTATCGAGGCCATCGAGTGGCACCGCAAGGTATTTGGCGATGACTACTACCTTGAACTTCAGCTACACAAAGCCACTGTGGAGCGTGCCAACCATGAGACATGGAAAGAGCAGAAAGAGGTCAACGACTTCCTTATAGACTATGCTCGCAAGCATGATGTAAAACTGGTATGTACCAACGACGTACACTTTGTTGATGAGGAGCATGCCGAGGCACACGACCGACTCATATGCCTTGGAACGTCAAAGGATCTCGACGACCCACGTCGTATGCTCTACTCAAAGCAGGAGTGGATGAAGACAACAGCCGAGATGAACGCCATCTTTGAGGATGTTCCCGACGCTTTGGATAACACCATTGAGGTATGCAACAAGATTGAGCCATACAACATCGACCACTCGCCAATTATGCCTACATTTGCCATCCCTGAGGAGTTTGGCACTGAAGAACTATATCGCCAAAAATACAGCGAGCAAGACCTCTTTGACGAGTTCACCCGCAACGAGAATGGTGAGGTAGTGATGTCGGAAGATGACGCCAAGAAAAAGATTGATAAATTAGGTGGTTACGACAAGTTATATCGTATAAAGCTTGAGGCCGACTATCTCGCAAAACTTGCAATGGATGGCGCTCGCAAGCGCTATGGCGATAATCTTGACGAGGAGACCGTAACACGCCTTAAGTTTGAGCTTCACATTATGAAGACCATGGGTTTCCCTGGCTACTTCCTTATTGTGCAGGACTTCATACGTGCTGCACGTGAGGAGCTTGACGTGTCGGTAGGACCAGGTCGTGGCTCTGCAGCAGGCTCAGCTGTTGCCTACTGCTTGGGAATCACGCAGATCGACCCTATTAAGTACGACTTGCTATTTGAGCGTTTCCTAAACCCAGACCGTATCTCATTGCCCGATATTGATATCGACTTTGATGATGACGGTCGTGGTCGTGTGCTTAATTGGGTGACTCAGAAGTATGGCAAGGAGAAGGTGGCACACATCATTACCTACGGCACCATGGCCACAAAGATGGCACTTAAGGATGTTGCTCGTGTGCAGAAGCTCCCACTTGAAAAGGCCAACCAGCTATGCAAGTGGGTACCTGACCGTATTCCTGATCCCAACGACAAAGATAAGCTACTCAAAATCAACCTCAAGAATGCCATCATGGCAGTTCCTGAGCTTAAGGCCGCAGAGGAGTCCGAAGACCCAACGTTGCACGATACAATCAAATATGCAAAGATGCTTGAGGGCAATGTTCGTGGTACGGGCGTTCATGCTTGTGGTACGATTATCTGTCGTGACGACATCACAGATTGGGTTCCTGTAAGTACCGCTGTAGATAAGGAGACGGGCGAGAATATGCTCGTAACTCAATACGAAGGCTCAGTGATTGAGGACACCGGTCTTATTAAGATGGACTTCCTTGGTCTCAAGACTCTCTCTATCATCAAGGATGCTATCGAGACTGTTGAGCGTACACATGGTGTACACATCGACATCGACAATATCCCTATTGACGATAAGAATACCTACGAGCTATATTGCAAGGGTGGCACTATTGGCACATTCCAATTTGAGTCGCCAGGCATGCAGAAGTATCTTCGTGAGTTACAACCCTCTACGTTTGAGGATTTGATTGCGATGAATGCTCTGTATCGCCCAGGCCCAATGGATTATATTCCAGACTTCATCGACCGTAAGCATGGCCGCAAGCCTATCGAGTACGATATCCCCATCATGGAGCGTTACTTGAAGGACACCTACGGCATTACAGTATATCAGGAGCAGGTCATGCTCCTTTCACGCTTGCTCGGCAACTTCACTCGTGGTGAGTCTGATACTCTGCGAAAGGCTATGGGTAAGAAGATCAAGTCAAAGCTTGATGAGCTGAAGCCTAAGTTTATCGCTGGTGGTAAGTCTAATGGTCACGATGAGAAGGTGCTTGAGAAGATATGGGCTGATTGGGAGAAGTTTGCGTCATACGCCTTCAACAAGTCGCACGCAACATGCTACTCGTGGGTGGCATACCAAACCGCATATATCAAGGCACACTACCCTTCTGAGTATATGGCGACTGTGCTTAGCCGCAACCTTAACGACATCAAGGAGGTAACGGCGTATATGACCGAGTGTAAAAGCATGGGTATCACCGTACTTGGCCCCGATGTCAACGAGTCACACATAAAGTTCTCGACCAACAAGAAGGGCGACATTCGTTTTGGTCTTGCCGCCATTAAGGGCGTTGGCGAGGCAGCATCCTTAGCTATCATACGTGAGCGTGAGGAGAATGGTCCTTTCAAGGATATCTACGACTTTATGGAGCGCATAAACTACTCTGCAGTAAACCGCAAGTGTCTTGAGAACATTGCTCTTGCGGGTGGTTTTGACTCACTCATCGACTTCCACCGCTCACGCTTCTTCGCCCCTGACTCCTCAGGAGTGCCATTCATCGAGGCTCTCTCTCGCTATGGACAGCGTATTCAGCAAGAGAAGCAGAATGCTCAGCAAAGCCTCTTTGGCATGATGGGAGGTGACTCTGGTGGTGACATACAACACCCAAAGGTACCTCAGGCTGAGGATTGGAACAACCTCATGATGCTCAATAAGGAGCGTGAGGTAATTGGCCTATATATGTCATCACACCCTCTTGATCGCTTTGGGTTTATTATTAAGAGGATGTGCAATGCTGAGCTATCTACACTTCAGGAGCTTGAGCCTATAAAGGGCGAGGAGATTGCCGTAGCGGGCATTATATCAAGTGTCACTCCGCTAACCACCAAGGATGGTCGCAGGTATGCTCGTTTCGTGCTTGAGGACTACAACTCAAGCCACGAGTTCACACTCTTTAGCAAGGACTACGAGAAGATGGGTATGCTTATTGCGGAGAACAACTTCTTGCTAATACGTGGTCGTGTACAGCCACGCCCCTATCGTGAGGTCGAGGAGCTGGAGTATAAAATTAGCTCTATTCAGCATCTTGCCGATGTTGCTGAGGGCATATCATCAATACGCATTGAGCTTGGCATACACGAGGTATGCACAACGCTGACACAGATGCTCCTTGAAAAGGCAAAGCAGAATAAGGGCAAGGCTACTCTTGCATTCAGCATCGTTGACCACAACGAGGGCGTAAAGATCAAGCTTACCTCAAAGAAATATCGAGTGGCAGCAACACACGAGTTTATGGATTTTTTGGAGAGTAACGAATTCAACTATTTTTTAACTTAATTATCTAACTTTAAAATTTTACAATTATGGCATTCAAGATTAACAATGAGAATTATGCTGAGGTAAAGGCTCAGAGCCTTCCAGTAGTTATTGATTTCTGGGCAACATGGTGTGGTCCTTGCCGCATGGTGGCTCCTATCATCGACGAGCTTGCTGAGGAGTATGATGGCAAGGTTTTGATCGCTAAGTGCGATGTTGAGGAGGGTGACGATGTTGCTGCTCAGTTTATGATTCGCAACGTTCCTACTATCGTTTTCCTCAAGGATGGCAAGCAGGTAGACAAGCACGTAGGTGCAGCTACTAAGGAGCAGCTTAAGGCTAAGATCGACGCTTTGCTCTAATAGCTATTTAGCTATCAATCAATAGAGACACGCTGGAATACGGCGTGTCTCTATTAGTTTGAATAATAGCCAAATATGTTCTATTCTTCGTTTGATTGAGCATTGCCCTGTTGTGAGACATCATTTCGAGCATTCCTATCAGCACGATAGAATGTTCGCACAATAAATACAACTCCTATAATCAATACTAACAGCGATATAGCATAGATTATATCAAACGATGGTAGATCTCCTATATAGTCAACAATCGTACGCTCTTGGTACTCAAACTGCACAAGCACATAGGCAATAACATTATTGAACACATGCAATATTACAGGTGCAAATATTGAGCCTGTAGCAAGGTAGGCGTAACTAAATATCATACCCGCAAAAAACGCCTCGATTGTAACTCCCGAAAAACCATGCATTAGTGCAAATATAGCAGACACAACAAGTGCCGAGAGTGTTGGTGAGAGTGTAGCACGCAACACCGAGAATAGCTTACCTCGAAAGAGTATCTCCTCAAATAGTGGTGCGATAAATATCATAGTTACCACAGCCCACAAACTTGACGGCACGTCAGCATCATTTGCTGGTAATAGACGCATCAGAGGCGATAGTACCACCGAGAGTGTCACAAGAAGTATCAGCCCCCAAAGATGCATTGCAGGATTCAGACCACGAATACCCCACATCACCCTTTGTGGGCGATGGCATTCTACAATATCATAGATAGATACACCGATGAGCATCAACACAATAGGCATTGAGTATGTAACCACAAATCTTAGGTCATCATCCAATCCCCCAAATAGTCCAAGCAGCAGACCAGACAATACGAAAGCTACAACACCTATAAGTGCTACGAATATGATATTCTTGATAGTTTTAACCATTTTCAACATAATTCATCCATTAAGTCCATCTCTGCAACGCACACTCACAGAGTGGATAGGCAACAAAAATCAAACAAAGGTAGCTTTTTTCTTTGGATAATCATCGCAAATCTGATAAATTTTACTAAATTTGCACGATATATTTATTAGGGATAAAAAAGAGTTAACTGCACTATATGGCAAAAGTTGTTGCTTTAGCAAATCAGAAAGGTGGCGTTGGCAAGACCACCACAGCGATAAACCTCGCAGCATCGGTTGCCCTTTTGGGTAAGAAGGTGTTGCTTATTGATGCTGACCCCCAGGCAAATGCCACATCAGGATTGGGTTTCGACATCAATCTTAAGGGCATCTATGAGTGTATCGTGGGCGAGGCCAAGGCCGAAGAGGTAATACAACACAGCGAAGATGTAAAGAAACTATGGGTACTACCCTCCTCAATAAACCTCGTGGCTGCCGACACCGAGCTACCATCGATGGATGATGCACACCATATCATCAAGGGCATCGTAGACTCAGTACGTGATAAGTTTGACTACATCTTTATCGACTGTTCGCCTTCGCTTGGTTTTACCACCGTAAATATCCTCACCGCTGCCGACTCGGTACTTGTACCCGTACAGTGCGAATATTTGGCATTGGAGGGTCTCAGCAAGCTTCTCAACACCATCAAGATGGTTAAGGGCAGACTGAATCCTGAGCTACAGATCGAAGGTTTTGTGCTTACCATGTACATGCGCAACCGTCTCAATAATCAGGTAGTAAACGAGGTAAGAGAACACTTCGGCGAGTTGGCATACGAGACAATCATCCAGCGCAACATCCGTCTTGGCGAGGCTCCATCACATGGCAAGCCCGTAATGCTATACGACGCATCTGCCACAGGCTCGGTTAACTACCTTAACTTGGCACGTGAGTTCATCAAGCGCAATCGCAAGAAGTAGACTAATTAACGACACCGCAAAATATGACAACAACAAATAAGAAACGAGGTTTAGGACGTGGTCTTGATGCGCTATTCGGCGATATCAACCCTACACAGCATAGCAAGCCAATGTCTGAGATGGCCGAGGTGGCCATCGCTGATATTGAACCAAACCCGCTACAGCCACGTACCGAGTTTGATGAGGAGGCTCTTAGCGAGCTTGCCGACTCTATTGCTCAGCTTGGCGTAATCCAGCCAATCACACTCAAGCGTCGTGACGATGGCAAATATATCATCATCAGCGGCGAGCGTCGCTGGCGAGCATCTCAACTTGCTGGCCTTGAGACACTGCCAGCATATATTCGTGAGGTGGATGATGAGAACCTCCACGCCATGGCATTGGTTGAGAATATCCAGCGCCAGGATCTAAATGCCATAGAGATTGCACTTGGCATGCAGCGCCTTGTAGAAGAGTTCGGACTAACACAGGGGCCTATGGCCGAGAAGGTTGGCAAGAAGCGCTCTACAGTATCGAACTATATGCGACTACTAAGCCTACCATCGGAGGTGCAGCTCGCACTCAAAGAGGGTGTTATCACCATGGGACATGCCAAGGCTATCGCTGGCCTCGAGCCAGATGATCAGCTTAAGGCGCTCAAGAAGTGTATAAGAAAATCGCTTTCCGTACGCCAGATGGAGCAATACGTACGTAAGCTTAACGAGTCGCCCGCACAAAGCACATCAAACGATGATGAGGAGTACCCCGAGAGCTACTCACGCCTTGTGGATGAGCTTGAGCGTGTATTCTCAGATAATATATCACTAAAGCGCACTAAGTCGGGCAGCTGTCGCATTACAATCGAGTGCATGGGCGATAACGATATCGAGAAACTCATAAAGCGCTTGGAGCGAGTAAAATAAAATGACGCTTAGCACGTTATACCGATAATATGAGCATACAAAGAGTCATAACAACGATTACACTGATTGTGGCGAGTGTTCTACTACTGTGTGGCGATCTCTATGCACAAGAGTATAGCAGATTAAGTCAACGAGGCAACATTCGACAAATCAACCAGGGAGGTCTCGTGCCTATCGACTCGGCAGCACTTCTTCGTAAGCAAGCTGCAGCGGCAGCACGTCGTGACTCGTTGTATTTTAGCTACATAGACTCAGTAGGTCGCAGCACCGACCCAGGCTACGCATCGCTGAGCGCCTCATCTCGTGACTCTATGCGTAAGGTCATCGCTGCACGCCTACACCGAGACTCTGCCGTAGTCAGCAAGGGAGACAGTATTGCTCCTGACGGTCGACGCATACGCTTCAACAAACGTGGCGAGGTGCGCCGGCCATTCATCGGCGACTCGATGGGACTTTCACGCATGTGCTGGCTCTCACTACCCCTGCCTGGCTTCGGCCAGATATACAACAAGCAATATTGGAAACTCGGCATTCTATATCCTGTGGTGGGCGGTGCAACAACAATGTTTGCGCTCGAGCATAAAAAGTATAAGCCCCTCAAGGCTGAGTACGACCAATATCTCATCGACAATGGTTATATGCGCACCAAGGAGCTTGATGCTCTGCAGACCAAGATGATACGCCACAATACCCGACAGCAGATATATGCTGGAGTAGCAATAGCTGCGTATATCTACTTCATTGGCGATGCTGCGTACAACTACTCGACAAACGAGGTATCCAACATCAAGAAGGCAACTACCCTATCAACAATCTGCCCAGGCGCTGGACAGATCTACAACAAGAGCTATTGGCGAGTGCCTATAGTCATTGGTGGTCTGGCCTCTACCATCTACACCATTGACTGGAACAACCGAGGCTATCAGCGATTTAAAACTGCATACACACTACGTGTTGATTACGAAAAAGATCCTACAAAATACCCTAACGGCTCGCCCGATGAGTTCCGAGGAGCATACTCTGCAACATTCCTCAAGAACCTAAAGGACAGCTATCGCCGTAACCGAGACCTATGTATCCTACTCACCGCAGGTGTCTACATCCTAAACATTATAGATGCACACGTCGATGCACATCTCAAGGATTTCGACATCTCAGATAACCTTGCAATGGATATTGAGCCATATTTCTGCACAACAACGGTAGATACCAAGCCGACATTCGGCGTCAACCTGAGCGTGAAATTTTAACTTTAGATATGAAGATAACCTTACTCAAACATCTGCTGCTTGCAGCACTACTTTTGGGCGCAACTTCAGAGCTTGCTCTTGCCAACGAATTCGACCCTAATCCTCGTCGTCGCAAGGGTGCAAAGACCGAGAAAAATGAGACAAAACAGGACTCTACCCACGTCTCAAATAGCGCTACTATACAGACACCTACCACAAGTAAAACTGTAGACTCTCTAACGCTCTCTGTTCCAAGTTCAAACATTACAATCAAGCACGTACGCCCTAATACCATAGAGCAGATTGACTCGGTGCTTGCCATGTGGCAAACAACAAGCACCCAAGCTGCTTATGAGCGTTACTTCAATGACTACTTGAGCCTAACAAAGCGTATGGCAATAGAGAAGCCTAACGCAAACATGGACTCGATGTACATTGCCCGTCTTGAGGCTCTTATGTCGCCCGTACCACTCAAATACAACCCTGAGGTGCGTGATGCTATTGACCGTTTCACATCTAAGTATTACGCTCCGGTATTCAGCCTCGCCTACTACTACTTCCCAATGATTGAGGAGGAGCTAACACGTGCGGGACTCCCTATAGAGCTTCGTACTCTTGCGCTTATTGAGTCGGCACTTAACCCCGTTGCTACATCCAAGATGGGGGCTAAGGGCATTTGGCAGTTTATGCCCTCTACGGGTAAGGCCTATGGTCTGGAGATAAACTCTCTGGTAGATGAGCGTTGCGACCCACGCCTATCCACACAGGCTGCTTGCCGTTTCCTTAAGCAAATGTACGACATGTATGGCGATTGGACTCTCGCCCTCGCATCATACAACACAGGTCCAGGCAACGTGAACAAGGCTATCATACGTGCCGGTGGCAACCCTAAGAACTACAAAGGTTCGTTCTGGGATGTATATGAGTATCTCCATGAGGAGACACGTCTCTATGTGCCATACTACATGGGTGCCACATATGCCTATGCCTACCATAAGGCACACGACATCGAAGTGCCAATGCCTCCAATGCCCATTGCCGTTGACACCGTAATGATTAAGCGTCCTATGCACCTTAAGCAGGTATCATCAACAATCAACATTAAGCATGAGGTCCTTACCATGCTTAATCCTCAGTATCTAATGGAGATTATTCCTGCCACAAGCAAGCAGTATGCACTGACACTTCCTATCGAGAATATTTGCGAGTTCCTCGAGCATGAGAAGGAGATTCACGCCAAGGACTCTACCTACCTCAAGGAGTTTGTCGTACATGCTAACCTTGAGCGTAAGCGCAAGGAGACACCTCAGTTTGATACCCCAAAGACCACCACAAAGTACCATACTGTAACTGAGGGTGATACACTTGGCTCTATCGCTTTAAAGTATAAGGTTACCGTCAAGCAGCTTATTGCATGGAACAAGCTCGAAAACCCTGATGCACTTAGCCTCGGACAGAAGCTGCGTGTAACAGTTACCACATCATCGAAGTCTGCTCCAAAGTCAAGCTCGACATCAGCATCCAAGTCATCATCAGCTAAGACTCACACTATCGGCGAGGGCGACACACTCAGTTCATTAGCCGTAAAGTATGGTGTTAGTGTGAAGCAGCTCACCGAGTGGAACAAGCTTGAGGATCCCAATGCCCTACAGCTTGGCCAGACAATACGTCTTACAGCACCATCATCATCAAAGTCGACAACCACAACTAAGGGCACCTCAAGCTCGAAGTATCACACCGTAGCCGAGGGCGACACCTTAGGTGCTATCGCAGTGAAATATAAGGTATCAGTCAAGCAGCTTGTCGAGTGGAACAAACTCGAGAATCCCGACGCTCTAAGCCTTGGTCAGAAGTTGCGTGTAACGGCTAAGTAATACCCATAATGAGATACGACACCGTAGATACAACAACCACAATCGTCGCCCCAGCCACTGCTGCGGGCGGCGCCGTTATGGTGGTACGCCTAAGCGGTAGCCGAGCCATAGAGATTGCCGATAGCATATTCCGCTCACGACGCAAGCTTGCCGATTGTCCAGGATATACGCTTCACTATGGCACCATATGCGATGAGCATGGCGATGTTATGGACGATGTCGTTGTTACCCTATTTCGCGCCCCACACTCATATACGGGCGATGACAGCGTAGAGATTACCATACATGGCTCGGAGCATATCTGCTCGGAGCTACTACGCCTATGCATTGAGCATGGCGCAACGATGGCTACAGCTGGAGAGTTTACACGACGTGCATTCCTTGCTGGCAAGATGGACCTTAGTCGTGCCGAGGCCGTTGCCGACATCATTGCATCCGACTCACGATGGTCACACAATATCGCCTCTACGCAGATGCGAGGCGGCTACTCCGAACACCTTGCCTCGCTTCGTAACGAGCTTCTTCGCTTATGCTCGCTACTTGAGCTGGAGCTTGACTTCTCGGAAGAAGATGTTGAGTTTGCCGACCGCACAGCACTAAGAACAATCATCGATAAGGTAGAGTCTCAGATTAACTCACTAACATCATCCTTTAGTTTAGGTAACGCCATTAAAAATGGTGTTAATGTGGTAATTGTCGGCGAGCCAAACGTAGGTAAAAGCACGCTTCTTAACGCCCTTATCGAAGATGATAGAGCCATGGTTTCGGATGTTGCTGGCACCACACGAGATACCATCGAGGCCACCACAAATATTGATGGCATAGTTTTCCGTTTTGTCGATACCGCAGGTCTTAGGGCTACTGACAATGAGCTTGAACAGATGGGTATTGACCGCACGTATAGAGCTATCGAAAATGCACATGTAGTGCTTCATGTTGCTACTGCAGACAACCCCACTTTCGAGCCATTAGAACTCAAAGATAGAGACCAGCATTACATCCAGGTTATCAACAAGATTGATAGTATTACATCAAGTGATGATATAAGCAACAACGATACTCTTCGTATCTCAGCCAAACACCATATTGGCATTGACTTATTGCGTGACGCATTGCGCTCTACAGTAGACACTTCAAAGCTAAACTCAAATAGTGTTGTGGTGTCAAATATGCGCCACTACGCAGCACTTAAGAGTGCTGGCGAGGCACTGCAATCCGCCCGCAAGGCACTCAACGACAACCTCTCGGCAGAACTCATCTCAGAGGACATCCGCCAGGTCCTCCAGCACCTTGGCGAAATCACCGGCGAAATCACCTCCACCGACATCCTCCACTCCATATTTTCCAAATTCTGCATCGGAAAATAAGTAGTTGATTACCAAATAGTTAAATCAATCATAAATGATTAATATAGCACTCTTTACGGGTGCTATATTTGTTTGTGCAAGCATCGTTGTTAATCGTTGCTAAGCCTTTTTACGCCTGTTTTTGTACCTCCTGTG
>JAZNQJ010000175.1:0-3292 GCA_045590115.1 Alistipes sp.
GAGGCTTTGCGGTGTGGACCCAGAGGGGCATGATCCCACGACCTTCGGATTATGAGTCCGCTGCTCTAACCAACTGAGCTATGGGTCCAACGTTTACACGTTTTGTGGATGCAAAGATAACAAAAATTTCGCAATTCTATAATTTATAGCAAAAAAAATAGAATTTCTTCCTGTCAAGCTACTCCACAAAGCGTTGCTATATAATATATATAGGTGCTACTCACGTACGTAGTGAGGCATATCCTGTGGAATCTCCAACGAGAACTCCACCAAGCCAGCTACCTCGCCCGACTCGAACCATGGTGCCTGGTAGATGAGCTTGCGGATACCACGTTTCTCAATGGTGTAGGCGTTGGTCTCGGCATTAGCCATCAGGCGGCTGATAATCTGGCGTGAACGCTCAGAGTGGCATGGTATCATCGACTTGCCACGCACGTCGCCATTTACCTCTATAGAGCGTCTGTTCTGATATAGCACAACGCCATCGAGGTCGGCAACGGTGATGGCGCATGTCTTGAGGTGATCGCCCCAGGGGCAACGTATAGTTTCAAAATCCATAATCGTATTAGGTTAGTTATCAGTTAATTCGGTATGCATTCTTAACGCCCTTGATGCGGCGCAGTGAGTGTAGCAACATGTCGACAATATTGGCGCCAGGCACCTCTACAGTAAGCTGTGCTGAGGCCATGCCATCGCCCTTAGGCATATAGTTTATGCCTCGTACCGAGAGCTTAAGCTCCTTGCTGGCGGTGTCCATAATTGTGGTTGCAAGGCCTGGAATGTCAGCAGCCGAAATTCCGATGGTAACTCGGAAAGCACCCTGAGCATCATCCCTCCAGCGAGCCTCCATAACTCGGTAGGGGTAGCGTTCACGCATGCGTCGTGCATTAGGGCAGTCGCTACGGTGGATAGTAATGCCGGCATTTATGGTGATAAAGCCAAAGACACTATCGCCCTTAATAGGGTTGCAGCAACGGCCAAACTTGTACTCTATGTTGTTGATACGCTCATCGATAACAAGGGCATCGTTGGAGCGTCGTGGCTCCTCGCCACGCTCCTCACGAAGGCGTGCCTTGCGCTCCTCAACCTCGGCAGCTGCCTGGCGACGCTCCTCATCGGCCTGACCTGAGAGCCAGCGTTGGAGGATATCCTTGATGGTGAGAAGCTCAATCTTTTGGTCGGCAATCATCATGTACAGCTCGTTGCCACGACGTATCTTGAAGTGCTTGCATAGATAGGCTACAGCCTCATCTATCGAGAGTTCCATCTTCCAATTCTTAAGCTTGCGCTCAAGCTCCTCACGACCTAAGCGGGCATGCTTCTGTCGCTGCTCACGCAAGTAGGCACGTATGCGGCCACGAGCCTTCTGTGTGACGCATATTGTGAGCCAATCGGCCTTAGGTGTCTGATCCTTACGTGTAAGCACCTCGCAGATATCGCCATTGTGCAACTGTTCCTTGATAGGCACTACACGACCGCCCACCTTACCGCCGACACATATAGCGCCCAGCGAGGTGTGGATGTCAAAGGCAAAGTCGAGTACCGTAGCACCCTCAGGGAGCTTGCGGATATCGCCTGAAGGGGTAAACACAAATATCTCGCCCGACGAGGGCTTTGCCTCAAAGCGGCGTGCTATAGACTCCGACGTAGTATCCTCGAGAAGCTCACGCAGGCGGCCGAGCCACTCCTCAGCGCCCATGCCTCCCTGCTTTACGCCCTTATATCTCCAGTGTGCAGCAATGCCTCGCTCGGCAACCTCGTCCATGCGCTCGGTACGTATCTGCACCTCCACCCAGCGACCACCATCGCCCAAGACGGTGGCATGTAGTGACTCGTAACCATTTGACTTAGGGATAGATATCCAGTCACGCATGCGGTCGGGGTTGGGCATATAGAGGCTTGTGACATGCGAGTATACTGTCCAGCACTGCGCCTTCTCACGCTCTGCGGGACAGTCGATGATGATGCGCAAGGCGAAGATGTCGAAGACACCCTTGAAACCTACACGCTGCTTGCGCATCTTCTGGAATATCGAGAATACTGACTTGGTGCGGCTCTTGATATGATACTTTATGCCGTCACGATCGAGCAACTCACGTACGGGTTTAAGGAAGCTCTCGATGTAGGCCATACGCTCCGCCTCGCTCTCCTTAAGCTCCTGCACAATATGGTTGTATGACTCTGGCTCAAGGTATTTTAGCGACAAATCCTCAAGCTCGCTCTTGATGCTATAGAGTCCGAGCTTATGGGCTATCTGTGCATAAAGGTTGAGGCTCTCCCAGCTCTTCTTGCGACGCTTCTTCTCTGGAAAGATGTCGAGCGAGCGCATAACCTCAAGTCTGTCGGCGAGCTTGATGAGGATGACACGTGGGTCCTCCGAGTAGCTCACAATCATATCACGAAAGTCCGAAGCCTGCTCCTTGGATGCCTTGAGCTTGATATCCGAAATCTTGCATAGCGCAATTGTGATGCCGAGTGTCTCCTCGCCATACTCACGACGTATGGTCTCAACGATATCATCAAGCGCTGTGTCGTTGTGTTGCGTGGCCTCACGCACCACGTCGTGAACGATGGCGGCAATGGTAGAGTTACGCCCAAGGCCAATCTCCTCAATAACGATGCGAGCAACGCCCACACCATGGTCGAGCATAGGCGTGGAGTCGTAACGCTGCAACGCTGCAAGCCTCTCGGCAGCAAAGCATAGGGCATGGTCGACCATCTGCTGTGTGCGCTCCGAGAAGTTGGCTGCGACAACCTTGCGAAGGTCGCTATATCTCTCTAAAACACTACTCATCCTGTGGTGTATTCTCTGCGGAATCCTCCGCAATAGGTTTACGTACTACTATAAGGTCATCATTACCAGGAGCATAGAGTCTCTTCTCCCACTCTGTGAGGCGACGTACAAAGTCGTTGCGCTCAACCTCGAAGCCAGCCTCGCGAAGTCTATCATCGTAGTCACGACCATAGACTCGGCGGTGGTCGTACTGACCAAAGAGACGTGTGCGCTCCTTAGGGTCGGTAATAGAGTTATCCTCGTAGGTGGTTTCCCTCTCACGATCCTCTGGAACAAGAACCACGCCCCAGCCACCAGGGCGTAGTATGCGATAAAGCTCGCTGATGGCACGACGGTCATCCTCGACATGCTCCAAGAGGTGGTTGCACATGACCACATCTACCGACTCGGCGGGGAGTGGTATATCCTGCACATCGAAGTGCTTATCGGCAATTGGGGACTCAATGTCGGCGGTAATATACTTGTCGCTGGGGCCATAAAGCTCCTTGAAATGGTTCA
>JAZNQJ010000176.1:0-10985 GCA_045590115.1 Alistipes sp.
TGCAAGCTCATCGCGCACGATCTTCGTCATCATCTGTCCTGGCTTCACCGATCGCAACACATCCTGACCTAAAGCCTTCTGCTTCACCTCGTCAGTAAAGTTCTTTGCAACCTTATAGTTGACATCGGCATCGATAAGCGCACGACGTATCTCCTTCAGGGTTTCGGCAACATTAATCTCGGTGATGCGTCCCTCACCCTTAAGAATTTTAAACGAGCGTTCAAGTTTCTCGGTTAAGTTTTCAAACATAGTATATCTTCTCTTTAATTATTTGCAGTAATCAAGCGTGCAAAGATATAAAATATATCTTAATAATCCTACTCCCACACAGCTTTATACCAACTTGTCTGCCTCCAAGCATCGGGAAAAGCCTCGCTTGGAGCCGAGGTTGTTACGCCCGAATATACATCCAAATCGATGGGGTATGTGCCATATGAGCCATAGGCCGAGTAGAAGGTTGGAAGACTATATTTGGCAATAACAGCATTGTCAAGCTGATTATCAAACACCGCCAAGGCATCAGTGTCGGTAGCTATAGTGCGCACCCACTCTCCAAAATCGTAGAACTGATGAACATTCTGACCCTCGTAGGTCTGAAGGTCGGCAACATCTATATCTTCATTGCTCTTTGCGCTCTCAACCACACTCCTGGTAGTCGCAGCAAGAGCCTCTATCTCAGCACAATCAAACACAGCGATCGAGCCACAACGTGAACTTCCATTATACTCACTCTCATAGAACTTATAGTAGCTCTCAGCGGCACCAACATAATCAGTGGTCATGCCTTCATCACTAAACAGATAGGGGAGTGTGCGGTGATATGGAAAGCCTTTACCCATAATCTCGCATGGTGAGGCGATGATATAGTGTGCCGCATTACGCAGGTCATAGATGGCCTCAATATTAGCCATAAAGCAAGCGTCAAAGAGTATGTAGTCAAGCTCTACGCCCGAAAGTCCAATACCCTCGGCAAGCTCCGCTGTATTGACCTGCACATTATTCTCGCCAAAGGCACGTGTGACCTCAGCACCAACAGCGGGCTGCCAAACATTCATAAGGCTGAGTGCCGAGATGCCGCCATCGCCATTCAGTTCCTCACGAGGAATCCATCCCTGGCCATGACCAGCGAAGACAATGCCATAGCGCTGGGCAGGAGCCAAATCAGCCATACGGGCAATATAGTCCGCAATATCCTCCGAGGTTACCTGATTGCTCAATTCAATATTTTCCTCATGACGCTGCTCGATAGACTCACCACCATCAACATCATAGCATAACTCACTGATGTAGGCCTTTTGCCTACTCTCCTGACGGAAGATAATGACACGATTATTATTACCCAAGATACCGGTATTAATAGCTTTGACTGCATCCTCGATATTAGTCTTGAAATAGCGATCGAGGCTTGTGCCAAAGAAGTAGAACATCAATGTATGGTTAGCCACCTCAGGGGGTGTGCCATACTGTATAAGCGTAAAAGTTGCAGACACACATTCAGGTGCAGATATCGTAATTTTGGCCGAGCGATTCTCGCCATTATTCTTATCAACATGCAACAATAGCTGACCAATCTTTGAACAATCTTCAACACTTACCCACTCCTCGCTGCACCTAACGCTAAACTTTACGTTAGAGTTCATAATATTCTCATGAACATAATATTCAACCGATACATCTTGTTCGTTCGAGGCACACATGAACTTTTCATCGACCGAGATAGCATACAGCACGTTATGCTCAGGGTTACACGACCCTAAGCCAACAATAGCTATGAGGAGCAGTCCTACTAAGTAAAATCTTCTCATTATCACAAAATTTCGGCAAAGATACTAAATATATATCAATCTCCAACTATTTATACTCGCGAGGCTTAAGGTTGTTAAACTGCCATGTACGGTCACGCTTTATCACAACATCATCGGGCTTATTGCGGTAGACACGACTATAGTCGAAGTAGAAGCCTCGAATCTTATCCTCAGTGCGTTTTGTGAGTGGAATATACTCCACAGTGCGACTGATAATCTTGCTCTGCATATATGAGTAGCCCTTAGAGGATAGTACGTCGTAGGCGTGTGAGAACATAAGCACATGCCATGGGGTAGCCTCCTTAAGACCTGTACCCGTAGACTCAATGGCACTCAGCACACCATTAAGATGGTCGAAATATAGCTGCTCACGAGCCTTATCACCCAAAGCACCATAGGCATAGGCTAACATATTAAGCACCTTTGGGTTAAATGGGTCTAAATCAAGTGACTCTACACCTCGTTCAATAAGCGCATCGAGCTGCGAAACAAGTGGTTGTTCTGGGTCGATACCACTCATAATAAGCAACATCTCATCCATAGCCCTATTCTGCGCAAAGGGTTGATAGCTCTCCTGATAGACATAGCCGTAGTAGAGGTAGTAATACTCATCGGCAGTAAGCTTCTCGTTGCCATTACGATACTTCAGCATAAGGTTAGTATAGTAGTAGGGCGACGAGGCGCTAAACGTCTTGGCCATGATATCATCCTCATCGGGGATGCGCAACTCGCCATCTTCGGGAGTAGCTGCAAACGTCGGAAGCGCAAAAAAGAGTGTCAAGAGTAGTGTGAGCAGTCGCTTTGTCATAATCTTTAGATTTAGTCTACAAAACCAACGCCCCGCCTATCGCAAATCGTATTTTTGGATAGCGTTTTTAATCTCGCCACGCAGAGTCTCAGTAGCCTCGACCAAAGGCAGACGTACCTCCGCATCAGTAATACCCATCACCGAAGCCATGCACTTAGCGCCCACAGGGTTACCCTCCTTAAATAGTAGGTTGATAGCCTCATCCATATCCTTCATCTCAGCCTCAGCCTTAGCTATATCGCCGGCCATAGCATCGTGGATGCAATGGCAGAACTTCTCAGGGAAGGTGTTAGCAGCAACAGAGATAACACCATCGCCACCACACTTAACAAGCTCCACAGTAAGGCCATCGTCGCCCGAGAGAACAAGAAAATTCTCAGGACGGCCATCAATGATTGCCTGCATTTGCTCAATATTGCCAGATGCCTCCTTAACAGCAACAATCTTATCCGTTGCATGCGCAAGGCGTAGGGTAGTCTCTGCTGTCATATTAAGACCCGTACGACCAGGCACATTATATATAATCACAGGCACAGGCGAGGCTTCAGCAACAGCCATAAAGTGGCGATAGATACCCTCCTGTGATGGCTTATTATAGTATGGGACAACACTTAAGATGGCAACTGTATCCGAGAGGTCGAACGTGCGCAACTGGTCAACGAGTGCCTTAGTGTCGTTGCTACCCATGCCCGCAACAATAGCCACACGACCCGCTGTGCGTGAAACGATAAATCGCAACACCTTATCTCGCTCCTCAAGCGACAATGTCGCAGTCTCAGCTGTAGAGCCAAGAGCTACGATATAGTCGACACCGCCCTCGATGACATAGTCCACCATGCGACCAAGTGCCTCGTAGTCAACCTCATAATTCTTAAACGGCGTAATCAGGGCAACGCCTACGCCCTTAATCTTATCTTGTACCATAGTTGTATGTGTATTAACAATTAAAATAATGTTCCTTGTATCGGTGTAGCAACCACCTCAGCCATTGGCTCTGGCTCTACACTATGCTCTATGCGATCAGCACCCTCGATAAGAGCCATAAACTCGGCCTCCGAGAGAATCTTAACACCAAGCTTTTCCGCCTTCTGACGTTTAGCAGGTCCCATATTATCGCCCGCAACGATGAAATCTACGTTGGCAGACACAGCTGCGAGGTTCTTACCACCATGTTCCTCGACCAAAGCCTTCATGTCGTCACGTGAACGACCCTCAAACTTACCAGAGATAACGATATTCTTGCCCTCCAGAGCATTAGATGTCTTGACCTTATCTTCCACTTCAAACCTTAAACCCGACTCACGCAGTCGCTCTATAATGCGCACATTAGTCTCATCGGCAAAGTAGGCAATGATGGCCTCAGCGATTTTTGAGCCTATCTCCTCAGCCTCGGCAAGTTGCTCAGCAGTAGCTGCAGCTATTGCATCTAATGTACGGAAATGGGTAGCTAAGTACTTTGCCGTAGTCTCGCCCACGAAACGTATGCCCAAGGCAAATAACACACGCTCGAAAGGCACTTCCTTAGATTGGCGCACGCCATCAATAATGTTTGCGGCAGACTTCTCGCCAAGGCGTGGTAATGATGCGAGCAACATAGGGTCGAGGTGGTAGATATCCGAAATGTCTCGCAACATGCCATTCTCCCAAAGCAGCTCGATAGTCTCGTTACCAAGACCCTCGATATCCATCGCCTTACGCTTTACAAAATGCTCGATACGGCCGATAATCTGAGGTTTACAACCCGAAGCATTAGGACAGTAGTGCTTAGCCTCGCCCTCGACACGTATAAGCTCTGAGCCACACTCAGGGCAACGGGTGATATACTCAAATGGTCGGCTATTCTCATCACGCTCCGAGAGTTCCACGCCCGTAATCTTTGGAATAATCTCGCCGCCCTTCTCCACATAAACCATGTCGCCAAGGCGAATACCCATAAGTGCTATCTGGTCGGCATTATGTATTGAGGCTCGCTTCACAATTGTACCCGCCAACTGCACAGGCTCAAGGTTTGCCACAGGAGTAATTGCACCGGTGCGACCAACCTGAAAATCTACGCTATGTAGTTTGGTAAGCGCTCGCTCAGCCTGGAACTTATAGGCCACAGCCCAGCGTGGAGCCTTAGCAGTAGAGCCAAGCGTACGCTGATCAGCATAGCGGTTAACCTTAATCACAACGCCATCGGTAGCGTAGGGTAGTGCCTTACGCTCAACATCCCAGTGAGCGATGAATGCCTCCACCTCCTCACGAGAACGACATACTCGAGCATGCTCCGAGACTCTAAAACCCCAGCTGCGTGCGGCCTCAAGACTCTGCCAATGTGTTGCAAATGGCAAATCATTGCCTGCAAGGTTATAGAGTGTGCAGTCAAGACCTCGGTGTGCTACCACCTGCGAAGATTGTTGCTTGAGTGTTCCTGCTGCGGCATTACGAGGGTTGGCTAATAGTGGCTCTCCAGCAGCTTCACGCTCGGCGTTAAGCCTATCGAACGATGCATAGGGCATAAATATCTCGCCACGAATCTCAAATAGCTGTGGGTAGCCATCGCCACGAAGGCGTAGCGGGAGTGTACGGATAGTACGCACATTGTTAGTTACATCATCACCACGACGGCCATCGCCACGCGTGATAGCCTGAAGCAACTCGCCATTCTCATATGTTAGTGAGATTGCTGTACCATCAAACTTTAGCTCGCAGACAAACTCTACCTCACCAATCTCACGAATGATGCGATCAATCCACTCACCAAGTTCCTCCGAAGAGTAGGTATTCGACAATGAGAGCATAGGAAAGCGATGCTCAGCGCTCGCAAACTCTGACGTTAGGTCGCTACCCACACGCTTTGTGGGAGAGTTCGCGCTCGCCATCTCAGGATAGACATTCTCTAAATCTTGCAGCTCACGAAGCAACTTATCAAACTCAAAGTCACTAATCTCTGGCGAGTTCTCAACGTAGTATTTATGACTGTGGTACTCGAGCAACTCCGTAAGCTCGGCCATTCGCTTGATATCACCCTCTCGGCTCATTGTACTTTTACTTATAAAATATGTTGTAAAGGTACACAATTTGTTTGTAACTACGAATAATTTTCAAAAAAATAATTTTTTTTATGCCTAATGCTTGCACATTATCAAAATGTAGCTACATTTGCGGAAAATTTTGAGAACTATGGCTACTGAGAATAAGAAGAAACGACTTGTGACAAGCTTTCACAACCTCACCGCTGAGCAGCAGGCAGAGGTTAAGACACTATACCCTCTTGGGTTTAACGATGTAATGCAGCGTATCGACAAGCCAGATGGAACATTTATCTATGTTGTTCCATTCGAGACTGAGGATACATACTACCTCGTAAAGATTGACGTTAAGGTTGATGATGGTCAGGATGACGACAATGATGGCTACTACGATGACGACGACATCAAGGGCGCAGATGAGCTTGCCGACGCAGCTGATGAGCCATCTGATGATGACTTCTAAAATTTCAACCATCACAAAATAGAGCAGACATTCGTGTCTGCTTTTTTTTGTTTTGTTCACACATAGCGGTCTGATTTATGCAACATTACCATCGAACTAAAAAACACATAAGTTATGATACGCTTTATGAAAACACTACTTCTTAGTGCTGCAGCATTAGCCGGTGGCACCTATCACTCTGTTGCCTGCACAGGAATTTCGCTTACGGCTGCTGATGGCAGCTATGTTCAAGCACGCACAATCGAGTGGGCGAAAGGGCCACTTAAGAGTGAATATGTAATAATCCCACGTGGCGAGAAACTACGCTCCTACACTCCCACAGGTGCCAATGGTATGGAATTTACGGCACGCTATGGCGTTGTAGGCATGGCAGTCGTTGAGAAGGAGTTTATCGCTGAAGGCATAAACGAGGCAGGACTCTCTGCGGGGCTATTCTTCTTTCCTCGCTATGGCAGCTACGTAGAGTATGACAGCATGTACAACGACATAACCATTGCCGACCTTCAATTCGTTCAGTGGATACTTACCCAGTTTGCATCAATCGACGAGATTAAAAGTGCAATAGGCAAGGTGCGCATTGTAGGCTTAGAGTCTTCTGCTGTCGTCCATTGGCGTATAGGCGAGCCATCTGGCCGTCAGGTGGTTATGGAGATTGTTGGCGGCAAGGTAAGTCTCTTTGAAAACAGTGTTGGCGTACTGACAAATGCACCAGGCTTTGAGTGGCACATTGCCAACCTTAATAACTATGTAAACCTGCGTCCTGGCGATGCACAAAGTCTAAAGTTAGGTAACGACACACTACAACCTATTGGTGGCAGCTCAGCTATGCTGGGACTTCCTGGCGACTTTACGCCTCCATCTCGCTTTGTACGTGCAGCATTCTTCCGCAATACAGCGCCTCAGCGCAGTAATGCTCTTGAGACAGTATTGGAGTGTTTCCATATTCTCAACAACTTCGATGTGCCTATAGCCATTGAAAATCCGAATGAGAAGAGTCTGCCAAGCGCCACACAGTGGACTACAGCAATTGATCTTAAAGCAAGACATGTATACTATAAAACAGCATATAACAACACAATACGTTGCATAGACCTAAATGCCATCGACTTTACCAAGGTAAAATACCATTCACACCCTCTTGATGATACTACATCACAGCCCATCGTGATGATTAATATCGACCAATAGGGTGGTCTACCCTATAATAAATAGGGTCGAGAATGTGTTCATTAAAAAAAATATTGTATCTTTGCGTTGTGTATTGCCCCTTGTAGGACGGGTAGCGGAAAACAAAAGAGCGATGTGATCAGCGCTCGTTGTAACCCCGAAAGGATTCGAACCTTCATAGTAAGTACCGGATTCTTAAGTTCTATCCATTGAACTACGGGGTCATGGCGCAAAGATATATATTTTTTTGTTTTTTTATAACTATTCTTCACAGAATATTTATTTTGAGCCACACTGAATAATCGGTGGAATATGAGTAAGGAGTTGAACAATTACAATAGAATTATGGCTGCAATAGAGTGGCTAAATATGACTCCAAACTCATTTGCTATGCATATAGGAATGACTCGAGCAGAAAATCTATATCACATACTGAAATGCGACTATGGAGTTACACCCGATATGGCAGATCGCATAGTGAAGAATTGCCCTGAGATTAACCGCACATGGCTACTCACAGGAATAGGCGATGCACTTGTGCCTAAGGTAGATAGCGGTCGTTCCATCCCACTATATGAAGGGAGTGTTGAAACTATCCTACCAACAATAGCTCAACACAAGCCTATAGGTTATGTTGATGAGCCAGGCATCCGCGATTGCGACATTGTGGTTTGTTCATCATCAGAGGCTATGATTGCTCCTGAGATTGACTGCGTAATGCTGGGGCTAAAGTATGTTGACCACGACAAAATCAAGACTAACTGCGAGTATGTCTTGCAACTGCACAACAAGGTGATATGGCGAAAAGTAAAGTCCATTGATGGCTACGATATTGTACTATCGCCACTCAACGAGGTTGGTTTTAAGGATATACACATTGATGCAACTGACGTTGTTAAAGCATGGGAAGTTAGCGTCAAGACAAGAATGCCAATATGATGTATCTCTGCACATTACTAACATTACTTAAATAGATTGATAAACTAAAAAAATATGAATTTTCTTTCGATAGTTTGGAATTGGGATCCAACATTTATCATGCTGGGCGACCTCGACATCCGTTGGTACGGACTGATGTGGGCAGTTGCCATTCTCGCCGCTGAGCGCATCTGCTCAATGACCTTCAAACATGAAGGGCTACCACCTCGTACGCTTGAGTCTGCATTCATTTGGATTGTGCTTGGCACCTTCCTTGGCGCACGTGTAGGTCATTGCCTATTTTACGAACCTGAGGTATACCTTCCTGAGCCATGGCGAATCATCACAGACATTCGTGACGGTGGCATGGCAAGCCATGGAGCAACCATAGGCATCATCATTGGAATATGGTTTTTTGTGCGTCGCAACCATCTGCCATTTGTATGGGGTCTCGACCGCATTGCCATAGTAGCTCCACTAAGTGGTGCAATCATCCGCTTTGGCAACCTGTTTAACTCCGAGATTGTCGGCTATCCCACCGATCTACCTTGGGGCTTCAAGTTTGTATATCACGATGCTCGCCGTGCGTGGATAGATTATGGTGGGGATGTACCCGCTGATATCATTGCCGACATTCCAGCACGTCATCCAGCGCAGCTTTACGAGGCATTGTGCTACATCATCACCTTTGCGATTATCCTATGGTTGTATTACCGTAAGGATGCTGGTCGCCGCCGTCCAGGACTACTCTTTGGTGTTGCGATGATTGGTATCTTCCTCACTCGCTTCTTCCTTGAGTTTCTCAAGGAGCGTCAGGAAGCCTTTGAGGAGGGTTGGGCTCTCGATATGGGTCAATTGCTCAGCATACCATTTATTATTATAGGAATTTGTATCATCATATACTCACTCAGACGTAAGCCCGTAACGGACATAAATGCTGTGGTCAACAACGCCAATAAGATGTACGCTGAGGAGGATAAAAAGAAGAATAAGAAGAATGGTAAACGAGGTAAATAAGCTGATATTTAACACCTTGCTTGACAAGGGTGCTGTATATATCCCCGAGCTTGGCACAATACGCATTGAGCGCACTGCTGCACGTAAGATGTTTCGTGGTAGGGTAGCTCCATATACTCTTGGTGTGTCGTTTACAACCTCATGCGAGGCGATGTCGCTTGTTGATGCTATCATCTCAATAGCTTGTGTTAGCACAGATGATGCTGAGGACATTGTTCGCAGATGGCTAAAGAAATCGACCGACAATGGCAGGGTAGTCATCACCGATGTTGGAGTCCTCCAAAATGGTGTTTTCACAGCCGATCAAGAGCTAACTAAGGTTCTCGATAGCGGGAATAGGGTAGTAGCTATCACACGTAACAGCAGTAGCAAATCATTCTCATGGGTGGCAACTATCATTGTTGCACTATGCTTGTTTGGTGGTATTGCAGCATATTTCACACTTTCAGACAATACTGATTCTAAAGCCGATACAACGATTACATCAAGTAACCATGTGGCTGATAACACCGCTCAACCCGATGCTGATACAGATACCGAAACTACACCTATCAATGAGAGTGTTGAGATAGTGCCTCAAAGCAACATCGCTGCTACAAACGATCTAACCTCCAACGATGAAACAGTTGTCGCTCAACAGACTTTCGCTACAGATGATACCAGCACACCAGAAACTAATGAGGTGGAGACTGCTGATATTGTGGCGGGAAACAACGATGAGGAGGTAGAGTCAGCAGCGACAATAACTAAGGATTCGACTCAGAATTTTTCAGAAGAGGTTATTGTGGCTGATTGGCGTAACATGTCGGTACGTCACTATGTAATCTTTGGCAGCTACTCGGTGCCATCAAATGCCAATGCCGCCATACGTAAGATTATGCGCAAGAACCCTGCGGCACAGTGCAAGATTATCAAACTCGGAAATATGCACGCTGTAGCCGTATATGGCAGCTATAGTCGTCGTGACTGCGAGATATTCAAGCGCAACCATCGCTCGTTGTATCGCGACTCATGGATACATACTCCAAAACGCTTTAAGTAACATAGAATAATATGTCGCTTGCACAACGAATTACACGAATTATTGATGCGGTTTACATCACTCCTGTAAACCGCATTGTTTCACGTGAATTCTTCCGTTATGCTGTGTGCGGAGCGACAAACATGACACTCGATGCGCTATGGTACTTTTTAATCTACCATTTCATCATAGCCAAGCAATTTATCGATTTAGGATTTGTTGTTGTGTCGCCACACATATCATCGCTTATCATCGTTTTCCCAATCACATTCTTTACGGGCTTTTGGCTTAATCGCAATGTCGCCTTTGTTGCCACACAATACAAGACACGTCGCCAGCTGATGCGATATGCACTAAGCGTTGTTGGCTCAATTGTGTTAAACTATGTCTGCATGAAGCTCTTTGTAGAGTCGCTTGGCATATGGCCAACACCATCTAAGCTTCTCACAACGATAATTTCAGTCGGCTACAGCTTCCTCGCCGCCAAATACTACACATTCCGCAAGTAGACCATATACAATGTTGTCTCACTACCCTCTTGGCTAAGGCTCTTTATAATTTAACATAATATAAATATTACGACAATCGACCGATAGACAATAAATCTAAGTGGCAGCACAGCCGATCGACCGAACAGGTACGACCTTTAGATCAATGACGCTTAAGCCAAGATGAAACTGATTTGACTAAATAACAAGCGCAGCACATGTAAACAAAGTCTACAGAAACCGGGAAATAAATCAAAAATTCATTCATATAAAACAATGTTTTT